>DATLLB010001140.1:0-3927 GCA_035538075.1 Enhygromyxa sp. | reverse complement strand
CAGCCAGAAGCCCAGCGACTTCGCGGAGACCGGGGCGACCGCCTCGCGCACCTCCGGTCGGCCCCAGGCCCGAGCGACCACCAGCGCACCCGCGACGCCGAAGATCCCCGCCGATGCCCCGACCACCAACGGCGCCTCCGCCCAGGCGAGCGACGCCAAGCAACCGCCCACGCTCGCAACCCCGAAGAGCAGCAGCTGCCGCCACCAACCCCAGACCTTCTCGGTCCACTGCCCCACCGCCCACAGGCCGATCATGTTCAGCCCGAGGTGGAGCCAAGAGCCATGTAGGAGCCCGGCCGAGAGCACCCGCCACCACTCGCCATCGAGCCAGACACGCACCGCAGAGAGCGCGCCCAAGCGCTCGAGCAGCTTCGCGTCATCGAAGGTCCAGCCCATCCGATACACGGCGCGGATCGGTGCGTCGGCGCGCGCAATCGCGGCGATCCACGCGATCGTGAACACGCCCAAGCACAGCGCGATCAACCCAGCCGTCGCCGGTCGCGCACGAAACCTCGGCGCCTCGACCCGGCCCAGTTCGCGGGCGCCTTCCGGGCCGTCCGGATTGTGACCTGCGCTCGGCTCTGGTTGGGTCATGCGCGACCCTAACCCGAGCTTCGCATCCTGCCCAACATTCGCCCCACGGTGCGGGCGCGCGCGCGCCGGGCGACGCCGCTTGCGGCCCCTCCGGGGGCGTTGCTATGGTCCGCGCGTTTGTTCGCGCGAGAACCGAGGCTGACGCGCTACGCTCGACGTGGCCCGACCATCCGCCGTCCCGGACCTCGTCTGCACCTCCGGTCCAGCCGCATGCCCGCTTCGCCTGCAGCACCGCAACATCGCAAGGCGCGCCTCGTGCGAGGGAGCCCAAGCTAGTGGCGCGTCAGAACCTACTGTTGGTCGACGGCGACACCCGCAGTCGTCGTGTGCTCGAGGTCAGCCTGCGCAAGGCTGGCTTCTCGGTCACGACCGCCGAGGACATGGATCAGGCGTTGCTCGTGCTGCAGCACGGCGAGCCCGATCTGATCATCTCCGATACGCGGCTGCCCGGTCGCGACGGCTTCGCGTTCTGTACCGAAGTCAAGAAGAACCCGAAGTGGGTCGGCATCCCGTTCGTGTTCCTGACCTCGGCCAAGGCGATCGAGGACAAGGTCCGCGGGCTCGAGCTCGGCGTCGAGGACTACCTCGTCAAGCCGATCTACATCAAAGAGGTCACGACCCGGCTGCGCATGCTGATGCAGCGCAAGCAGCGAGAGAAGCTCGAGAGCAAGAACGCGGCGCGGACCAAGTTCACCGGGCACCTCGCCGACATGGCGGTGGTCGATCTCTTTCAGACCATCGAGATCTCGCGCAAGAGCGGGACCATCGACTTCGAGACCGACCTCGGCGACGCCACGATCTGGTTTCGCGACGGCACGATCATCGACGCCGAGATGGGGCGGCTGCAGGCCGAGCAGGCTGTGTACCGCTTGCTCGGTCTGACCGACGGCAGCTTCGCGGTCGAGTTCAAGAACATCAACCGCAACCCGGTGATCAAAGAGTCGACGCAGGGCCTGTTGATGGAGGGCATGCGTCGCGTGGACGAGTGGGGACGGCTGCTCGAGCAGCTCCCGGCGCTCGACGAAGTGCTGGCGGTCGACAAGGCCGCGCTGGCCGAGCTGCCCGACGACCTGCTCTCGCCGGAGCTGCAGACGGTGCTGCGGCGCTTCGACGGTCGGCGCACGATCATCGAGGTCGTCGACGAGACCGGCAAGGATGACCTCGAGGCGCTCGAGGCCATCTCGACCTTGTTCTTCCAGGGCCTGCTCACGCCCTTCAACGAAGAGTCCGAGGACGTTCAGCTCGGCGACAGCAACTCGGCGCTGAAGCTCGAGGCCTGGGACGTTCCGGCTCCGGCTCCGCCCGCGGCGCTCGAATTTTTCAAGCCGGCCAAGCAGACCCACGAGTCGGGGCCGCACGCGATCCCGAGCGAGGTCCCGCCGATGCCGAGCTATCCGGCCGAGGTCGAGGCCCCGCCCGAGGGCGATGGTCTGGTCGCGGGCCTGCCTGACGAGACGCCGATGCTCGGGGTCGGCCTGACGCCGCTCGACGATCCGCGCCCCGACGAAGACGAGGACCCGATGTTTCGCGACATCGCGTCGCGCTTCCAGGCGCTCGAGCGCGGCGACGATGTCGGTGAGCCGCAGCCGGACACCGGCGGTCCGCTCGGCCTCGGGCTTGGCGGTGGGCGCCGCAATCTCGAGCTCGCGCCGCCGCTCGATCCCTCGCCCGATCCTCGCCTCGATCCGCTCGGGGCGCTCGGGCATCGCCTGACTGCGATCGTCAACGCCGACGACGTCGACGCGCTCGAGCACACCGATCCGATCGACCCCGAAGAAGACGCGCAGCGTCGTCAGCTCGAGGCCGCCCGACTTCGCATCGAGCAAGAGGAGGCCGCGCGTCGGCGGGTCGCCGAAGAGGTCGATCGCCGCGAGGCCGAAGATCAAGCCGCGGCCCTGCGTCGCGCCGAGTCGGGGCCGCTGTCGGGTCCGCTGCCGAGCCCGGTCGTCAACCTCGACGATGGCGATGATGACGACGATGACGAGCGCAGCGAAGTCGGCACCGTGGAAGAGGCGGTGCGTCTGGTCGAGCGACGCAGTCGCAGTCGCAGCCAGACCGAGTCGATGTTCGTCGCCCCGCGTCCGGCTCCGGTGGTCGAGGACGAGGACGACGACGAAGACGAGGATCAGATCGAGACCCCCGCGGTCGCGAGCATCACCGGCGAGTATGCGAGCAGCATCGAGGCCGATCAGGCCGCGGAGCACAAGCTCGTGGCCGGCGGTGAGCGAGAGGCGGTCGGCCTCGCTTCGCCGAGCGCTCGCGTCGAGGCGCCCGTCAGCGACGTGCCCGGTGTGCGCGTGCGACCGCCGAGCAAGCCCGAGCCGCGTCGCCTCGCCAGCCCGGCGCCGCGCACCGAGTCGTGGCGCAAGCCGCCGAGCCTCGCCGAGCTCGGCCTCGACTTCTCGCGCTCGCGGCAGAGCGCGAGTGAGCCCACGGACAGTCGTCCGGATCCCGAGGCGGTGGTCGCGACCCAACACCCGACCACCGCCGAGCTCGAGCGCGATGATCCGGATCCGATCGAGCCCGCTCGCAATCCGTCGGCTGCGGCGGTCGAGGAGCCGAGCACGGCCGCGAGCACGCCCGAGCCTGCGGCCAACCAAGCCCCGGCCGCGGACGACATCGCCGAGCCGCAACGCAGCGCGCGTTGGACCATCGACTCGACCAGCCAAAACCAGACCTCGGGCGTGATCGAGCGACCCGACGGGCTCGACAAGCCGAAGACCAAGCCGAAGGCCAAGCCCCGCGACAAGCCCAGCGACAAGGACGACGAGTTCGCGCCGGTCGAGGTCAAGGTCGCCGAGCCTGCGCGCGAGTCCACGATCGCGCCGCGTCCCGTGCTGGATGAGAGCGACGCTCGTCCGCCACGCGAGTCGTCGATGCCGACCGATCGGGTCGCCGCGCTGGACGAGACCGAAGCTAGCGAGCTGCGTGACGATCGTTCGGGCGGATCGAAGGCGGGTCTGTGGATCGCGGCGGCGGTGCTGGTTGCGGCGGTGACGACGACGCGGGCCAGAAGCAAGCCCCCGCGCCGTCGCAAAAGAAGGCGTCGAGCAACGACAAGGAGATCGACGCGAAGGCGAGCACGGGCGCCGAGCCCAACGCCGACACGGGCAAGCCGGTCGAGCCACCGCCGCCGAGCGAGACCGGCGAAGACGCGCCCGAGCCCAAGCCGGCCGAGCTCTCGCCGGAGGTGCTCGCTCAGGTCGAGGCCGACCTCGCCTCGGCGCGGCGCTTCCTCAAGGGCTACGGCCGCGCCGACAAGGCGATGGACCTGATCGACAAGATCCTCGCGGTCGCGCCCGATCACGCGCAAACCTTGTTGTTGCGCGCGGC
>DATLLB010001139.1:0-8672 GCA_035538075.1 Enhygromyxa sp. | reverse complement strand
GGTAGAGGAAGGACCGTCAGGCGCAGAAGCGGCTCAGCGCCGCGCTCATGTTCTCGACCGTGTCCGCCCCCCAGGCGTCGCCGGTCATCTTGTGGCCGGTCGCCTGGCCGTCAGCATCGAGCTCATGGAAGCACGGGACCGCCATCACCCGCCACTCGGTGAGCACCGGATCGCTGCCGAACGCGTCGATGTCGACGCGGATCAGGTACACACCGGCCATCGCCGCCTGAATGCGCGGATCGGAGAGCACCTGGCCGAACATGCGCGACGGCGGGCACCAGGTCGCGCCGAACTCGACGAAGGGTCGCAGCTTGCGAGACTCGGCCACGCTGGCGTGCGTGCGCAGCTGCTCGGCGAGCGACTGAGCGCTGGCGTGCAGCTCGACGACCTCCATTGCGACCTTGCTCGGGGCCGGGCTCGCAGGCGTCGGCGCGCGCTCGGGCGGCAGCGACGGCTTCTTGTCGTCGTCGATCGCCGTCCGCTGCTTGATCAGCGCGTAGAACAGCACGCCGCCGAGCACCGCGAACGCGATGAGGATCCCGAGGGCGATGTCACCGATGCTGGTCATCGCACGCCCTCCTCGCGCAGCCACGCGGCCGCTTCGGGTGCGAAGTAGCTCAGGATCACGTCGGCGCCGGCGCGACGGATGGCGATCAAGCTCTCGAGCACGACCTTGCGTTCGTCGAGCCAGCCGCGCTCGCTCGCGGCCTTGAGCATCGCATACTCGCCGCTGACCTGATACGCGGCGACCGGCAGCGGCGTCGACTCGCGCACCGCTCGAATGACGTCCAAATAGGGACCGGCCGGCTTGACCATGATCATGTCGGCGCCCTCGGCCTCGTCGAGCTCGACCTCGCGCAGCGCCTCGCGGACGTTGGCGGGATCCATTTGATAGGTCTTCTTGTCGCCGTGCTTGGGGGCCGAGTCGAGCGCCTCGCGAAACGGCCCGTAGAATGCCGACGCGTACTTGGCCGTGTACGCGAGGATCGAGACCTCGGTGAAGCCGGCCGCGTCGAGCCCCGCACGAATCGCCCCGACGCGCCCGTCCATCATGTCCGACGGCGAGATCACGTGCGCGCCGGCTCGCGCGTGGCACAGCGCCTGCTCGACCAGCACCTCGACGGTCTCGTCGTTCAAGATGCGCCCGTCGGGCGCGACGATGCCGTCGTGGCCGTCGCTCGAGTAGGGATCGAGCGCGACGTCGGTGACGATCACCAGCTCGGGCCAGCGCTGCGCGAGCGCTCGGATCGTGCGCGGGATCAGGCCGTCGTCGTTGTGCGCCTCGGCGCCGTCGGAGGTCTTGAGCGCGTCGGCGACGGCCGGGAACAGCACCACCGAGCGCAGCCCCAGCGCGACCGCTCGATCGACCTCGCGCAGCAGCCCCTCGGGGCTCAGCCGCGCGCGCCCGGGCATCGAGCGGATCGGGATGTCGTCGGCGCCCTCGTGGATGAACAGCGGATAGATGAAGTGCTGTGGGCCCAGCCAGGTCTCGCGCACGGCGTCGCGGATCGCTGCGCTCTTGCGGTTGCGTCGGGGTCGTTGCGGGAGCTCGAGGCGGACCATCGGCGCGAAGCCTGCGATGGTTTGGCCATGATCAGCAACCGATCACCGGCTCGAACTCGCGGACGAACCCGTGCACGCCGATCGCCTCGAGCTCGGTGCGGGCTCGCTCGGCGGTCTCGAACTCGACGAACGGGCCCACGACCACGCGATAGCTGACCGGCAGCTCGGGCTCGCCGGGCACGATCTCGACCAACACCGGATGCTCGAGCCCGGCCTTGGCTAGGCGCTCGCGCACCGCTTCGGCGAGCAGCTCGGCGCCTTCGTGATCGGGGAGCAACTCGATCTGCACGGTTGCGACGGGCTCGGCGGCGAGGCCCGGCTCGGCGGCGACGGCCTCGTCGGCGGGCGCAACGGCAGCATCGAGACGGGAGAGCAAGGCAAGCAGGAGCAGGAGCTTGGTCATCATGAACCCGCCGTAGTTCAGCGATCGTGCCAAACCCGTTCGGCAGGGTCTGACGGGTGGCTGGGCTGCGTTCTCACGATTGGCGCCACGCTCGGGTCGGGGCCGCCGTGCAATCGATGCAATCGCAGTTGCAAGCGATGATTGCATCCGCGATCAGCGGATCCACGGCGCCATGGGGTCGAAGCGCAGCATCGCCACCGCAGCGCGCGGCAGCACGGCGACGCCGAACCCGAGCGCGCGCGAGCGATGCTCGAGCTGAAGCTGGATTGGCGGGCCGACGACCGTGCAAACCACCGGACGCGATCGAGCAGGGCAGCTCCAGCTGGGCAAGACCAGCCGACGATCCGGCGGCGGCAACCACTCGGGCGCAACCCGCAAGAACACGCGACCCGCCTCCGGTTGCAAGCTCAGCGTCGGCGGCAGCATCCGCCAGCTCGTCTGCACGCTCGCCTGCTCGGACGGACTCTCCGCCCGCGCCGACTCCGGCACCAGCACGCACGCCGTCACGCCGAGCGCGAGCAGACACATGCGTGCGTGCGTACGGCGGAGAGTGGGCATGGCGGTACCTCGACGACCGCTCGATCGTAGCGAGCTCGATCGCGCGTGAAAAGTCGGCGGCGGCGCAATGCTTGCGGAGCCGCGGGTACACCCGAATGCCCAGCTGCTAAGCTCTCGGCCGTGCCGCGCCTCCTCGCCTCGCTCGCGCTCGTCCTCCTCATCGGCTGCCGCCCCGCGCCTCCCTCCGAAAAACCTCGCGACGATGAAGGAGCCGACTCGGACGCCAAGCCGATCCCGAGTGACGAAGCCGGCCAAGCGGAAGCGGGCGAGGACGACGGTGGCGAGCTGCCCGGCCCGACGCTGCCCGATGGCCCGCTGTGTGACGGCGACGCCGACTGCGGCGAGGGCATGATCTGCGAGGGCGTCGGCTGCGAACCGGGGCAAGGTCGCTGCGTGCCGAAGGATCGCATCTGCACCCGCGACCTCGCCCAGTACTGCGGCTGCGACCACCAGCTGTTCGAGACCTCGGGCACCTGTCCGGGCCGCCGCTACGCCTATCGTGGGCCCTGCGATCCCAAGCTGGAGGACGGCGAGCCGTGCACGGATGGCCGCCAGTGCGCCTCGGGGCAGTGCGTCGGCGAGGGTCTCGAGGGCTGCTCACCCGGCGCGCAGGGAGTCTGCGGCACCGCGCCATGCACTCGCGATCTGCAGACCTATTGCGGCTGCAACAATGTCGAGTTTCAAACCTCGGGTACCTGCCCCAACCGGCAGTTCGCCTATCGTGGCCCCTGCGAGGGTTGATCCATGTCGAGCACACGCAGCCAGTCCACGCCGAGCGCCGCCGAACGCCTGCGGGCGGCGGGCCAGGGCGAGCTGCTCGAGGAGCTGCGGCTCAACGGCGAGATCGCGCTCGCGAGCGGCCGCAGCAGCTCGACCAGCTTGTGCCTGAGCAACGAAGGTCTGTTCCTGGTGCTGCTGCGTTCGAGCGACGAGGGCGTGATCGATCTGCTGCGCGCCGATCGGCGGCTCCGCTATCACGCCAAGACGCTCGGTGATCGGCTCGAGATCGATCACTGGTCGCTGAGCGTGCCGTGGGGTCGCGGCGAGCAGGCGCAGCGCATGATCGGGCTCGCGCGCATCCGCCAGGCCTTCGGTCCGATCACCCGCGACGAAGCGGCCGCGCGACGCGAGCTCGACAACCCCGACGGACCGTGGGCGTGGTCGGGGTTGTTCATCGACGAGGTCGATCCACTCGCGCGCGCGTGGCTGCTGCGCTGGCTCGACGCCGACGAGCGCCTGCTGGTCTGGCGGACCACCGACGAGCTCTACGAATTCGCGTCCGCGGTGCTCGGCGAGGTCAGCATCCCGCGCGTCCTGGTCATCACCGAGCGCCGTCAGGCGTTGGTTGCGATCTCGCCGGTCGGCGATCTGTGGACCGCCGCGCTGCCCGAGTCGGCGCTCGAGGTCGAGTCGAGCACGGTCGGTCGGGCGCTGGTCCGCGCGGGCGAGTATCACTTTCGCGTCGCGCTCGGCGACGAGCGCTCGTTCACCGAGCTGGCCGGACTGCCGGGCCTCCGCGGCGTCGAGCGGCTGCGCGAGCTGGCCCGCGTCACCTGGCTGCGCGACCACACGGGTGCGATCGCGGAGCGGGCTGCGGCGATGCTCGAAGAGCTCGCGCCGGGTGATCCATTCGCGAGGCTCGCGCAGGTGCTGCTGGTCGACGCTCACTTGAAGTCGCTCGAGCGACCCGCGGCCGAGGACGCGAGCCGCGAGCACCTCGCCCCCGCGCCGCTGCCCGACCCGATCCTCGCGGCGCTGCGCGAGCTGGTCGAGCATTCGGCCGAAGACGTCGGCGCGAAGCTGGTGCAGTGGTGGCGCGCGTGGGAGCTCGGGCCCGAGCTCGGCGAGCTGCTGGTCGAGCACCTGTGCGAGCTCGACACCGCTGGTCTCACGATCGCGCTGCCGCTGCACGAGCAGCTGCACCCGATCCTGCAAGCCAAGCTCGAGGACGATCCCGAGGACGCGGCGCTGCTCGACTTCGTGTTGACCGAGCACCTGCTCGCGCTCGGTCAGGCCGAGCGTGCGCTCGAGCTGCTGCGCGTGCGTCGAGGCCAGCTGCCGAGCGAGCAGCTGCAGGATCTGCTGCCGCCGTCGCCGGGCCGCGGGGGGCAGCGCATCCGCATCGAGCTCTACGAGCTGGCTGCGGAGGCCCACGAGCAGCTCGACGACGGTCACGTCGAGGCCCTGGCCGAGCTCGCGCGCCTGCAGCCGCTCGCGGCCGAGCGCGTCGATCAGCTGATCGCCCGGCTGCGCGCGCGGCTGGCCGAGCCCGGCAACTACGACGACGAAGACGAGCAGAAGCGCCACCGCTCGCTGCTGCGCCGGGCCGAGCGAGCGCGGGCGCTGTTCGAGGAGTCCGGCTTCGCGTCACCGCTCGCGCTCGCGCAGACCGACGTCGAGCCCGAGCCCGAACCCGGCACCGCGCTCGCGCGTCGCAAGGCGCGGATCCTCGACACCCAGAAGCTCGAGCTGCTGCGTCACCCGGCCGCGCGTGTCGACGGCGTGCTCGGACGCTTGCAGGGTGCGCTGGCCAAGGTGGCCGTGCCCGACTGCTCGGTGCTCAAGAGCTACTGCGAGCGCGCCAACCTGGCCCGCGACACCGCGCTGGCGGGCGCGCTGACCGACGCCACGATGGTCTTGGGCCTCGGCGGCGTCGAGGTCTACGTCTCGCGCGGCGAGAAGTCGGTGGGCATGCGCGCCTACGAAGGCGGCACTTCGTTCTTGCTGATCGGCGGCGACCACCTCAACCCCAACAGCGACGCGTATCTCGACGAGAGCGCGTTGCGCTTCGCGGTCGCGGCCGAGCTCGCCCACCTTCGCTACGCGCACAGCCGTGTGACCAGCGACGAGGTCTGGGCCGGTACGTTCGATCTCGGCCTGACCGGGCTCGGCATGCTGATCGCCGCCGCGCCGATCCTCACCAAGCTCAAGGCGCCCGCCAAGCACCTGCTCGACAAGGTCGGCGCGCCGGCGATCGATCGTTGGCGCAAGAAGCTGAGCAAGCGCGACGCCCACTCGCTGGTCAGCGACAACAGCCAGCTGATCGCCGCTCACCGAGCCATGCAGCTGAGCGCCGATCGAGCCGGGCTGTTGGTCTGCGGCGATCCGCGGGCGGCGATCCGGGCGATGTTCGCGGTCAACCCCGCGTACCTGAGCTCGTGGCCGCTGGTCGTCAGCCACGGCCTGCGAGCCGCGATCACCCGCGAGCTGCGTGACGACGATCCGCGCGAGCGCGAGCGCCTGGAGGATCTCGCCGTGCGCACGGCCGCGCTGCTCAGCTTCTATCTCTCCGACGAGTACGCGCAGCTACGCGCGGCCGGGTTCGAGCGCGCTCAGAAGTCGTAGTCGTCTTCCTTCTCGAAGTCGTGGACGACCCGGACCTGCGGCCTGGGCAGCGCCACACCGCCGAGCACCTCGACGCGCGAGTCGATCTCGGCGAAGCGTCGCGCGTAGTCCTCGGCCTCGCCCTGCGTCAGATCGCTGCGCACCACCCCGCCCTGCTCGACCAGATCATGGGCCTCGCGGAGGCCGAGCCCGGTGAGCTCGCGGACCAGCTTGATCGCGGCGATCTTCTGCGGGCCTGACACGTAGCGCAGCGAGTACCCACCGCCGCCCGACGTGAACCCGCTTGGCCCGCTCGATGACGCGCTCGTGAAGGTCGAGCCGTCGAGCGGCGGATCGAACTCGACCTGGCACTGCCGCGCTTCCTCGGCGATGCGCGCCTGCGTCTGCGCATCGGCGACCACGACGAAGCTGCCGTAGGACTCGACGAGATCCTTGGCCTCCTTGAGCCCACAGTGGGTGAGCTCGCGGACCAGCTTGATCGCCATGATCTTGTTGTTGCCGAAGCTGCGGACGTGGTGGCGGATCATCGCCACGATGTTCGCATATCGGGGATCGAGAGATCAGGCCAGCGCGGTCGCGGGTCCCGTGCGCGGACGGCCGTCGTTGCGCAGCGCAGCCGCGAGCCCGGGCCCGTTGACGATCTGCCGGGCCGCGACCGTGAGCTGCAGGTCATCGGCGATCGCCGCCTCCCACTCGATCTCGCGCTCGAGGAACAGCTCGCGCTGGGTCGCCCACGCGTCGTCGGTGTCGCCGTACACGAACAGACGCAAGAACCCGGGCACGCGCAGCCAGCCCTCGCCTGGGTGGGCGCCCGACGGGATCCACTTCAGCTCGCGCACGCGCCCGCCCACGCGGATGCGACCTCGCCACGCGCACCACGGGTTGGGCACGCGCTCGCGGAAGCGTCGACGATGATCGAACTCGGCCCAGTGCAGCTCGAACTCCTCGGCGCCGATCTCCTCGGCGTCGGGGTGGTCGGCCATGTACGAGACGCTGACCGGCCGGCGCAGGAGGATGTCTTCGGGTGAGAAGCGGACCCCGTCGGCGTGGACCTGCAGCTGCCGATGCACCCAGCCATCCGCGTCGATCTCGTAGAGGGTCACGCCCGGGGCGCCGTCCTCGTTGCCCTTGTACATCCGGATGTAGCGCATGGGTTTGGCCTTTCGGGGGGTAGGCGTCAACGGGCGAAGCGGTGGCGGTGGCGGACGTCTCGGCTTCCCAACTCGCGACCGATGTGGGCGCACTCGGCCAGCACCTTGGTGAAGGTCGCGGTCGCTTGCTCCTCGGCCGCGCGGACGATCGCTGAGCGTTCGGGATCGGCCCCGGCCAGCTCGGCGAGCATTCGCTCGAGCTGGTCCGCTCGCTGCGAGCGGGCGCCGAACAACCGCGCCGCGTCGCTCAGCTCGGGGTGCTCGAGCTCGCTCGCGCCGACCTCGGTCTCGGCCACTGCGTCGGCCGGTCCCTCGCACAGCCCGGCGAGATCGATCGCCAGCGGGACCATGGCCGCGAGCATCTGCTCGATGGGCCGCAGCGCCGCGAGCTCGAGCCACGGCGTCGCGCTGCGCAGGTGCGACTCGTGCAGCTCGATCAACTCGGCGACCGACCTGCACGGCGGCTGCTCGAGCAGCGCCACGACGTCGAGGTGACGGCCGCGATCGCGCCAGTTCCAGCGCCCGACCAGCCGATAGGCGAGCACGACCAGCTCCTCGCACAGCTTCTTGCTGTCCCACGCGAGCCGCTCGCACGCTTCGGCCATCGTCGGCGAAAGCCGAGGTCCGAGCTCCTGCAACCACCCCGCGCTGCGCTGCGCGAGCTGAGCCTCGCAGGCGACCAGCTGGATCAGGAAGCCCCGCGCCGCAGCTGCGCGAGCGCTGGCCTGCTCGCGCCCCGCCAAACAGCGAGGTCCGCAGTTGGCCGCGGGCTCATGCCCCAGGGCGATCAGTTCGACGGTGCTCATCGTCAGGTCCAAGCGCTCGACCGCAGCCACTGCCTCAATGCGATCGGTCGAGTATGTCCATTGCGGCTGGGCGGCTGAATCACGACACTCCGTCCGCCGGGTGGGGAGGTCGGAGCTGGACTTCCTCGTTGGGTCTTTTTACCTCGGCTTGGGGCATATTTCAACAACGTTATCAGAAAAATACACCTGGGCTGAAATCACCAGGTTCAGCGGGAGCGGATCGCCCCTCGGCGATCCCGCGTGATGCTCGCAATATCACCGCGGTTTGACCGCAAGGCCAATTCCGCTGCATTTTCATGATTTCACGCCACTGTGGGCAGATGTCGTGACTCTCGGGCGGATGTGTGAGCACCCCTGCGCGCGATTTCGGCCTGTTCGATCTCGCCCTTTTCCGCCGCGCGATTCCGTTCGAGCTGCAATTCCATGTAGGACAACAGATCCCTTCAGCATCCTACAGCCGCGGACAACACGCAGCCCAAAATCGAGCACCGCACCGCCCCAAACAATGACCACACCCCAGCGATATATACACATTCACCACCGCCGCACGCTGAGAGAAAAGACCCCCTTCTAGGGGGTCACCACGTGCGGACGAGCACTACGTGCGGGCCCCATCCTGACTCGCACGCAGTGCGAGGCAGGCGGACGCGAAGCGTCCGTGCATGGCTAAGTCTACGGCTGGCCGCGGGGGTCTCTAGCTGCCGCGGTCTCTAATAGCGAATTTCGCGGCCTTCGGGGTCGCGGACGAACTCGATCACCTCGGGCGCGTCGCACTCCCGGTAGTAGTCGCGCGTGCCGAGGTGGGCGATGTGGCGGTGCGCGATGAGAGCGAGCCGGTCGGCCACA
>DATLLB010001138.1:0-21499 GCA_035538075.1 Enhygromyxa sp. | reverse complement strand
GCCGCGAAGCGGCCGCCCGCGGCTCACACCGAGGCGGCTGCGGGGGGGCTAAAACCGAATGCCCGCCATTGCACCGCCGCCGCCGGGCAGCAGCATCGGGCCGGCAGCGGTCAGCTGCACGTTGGAGGGCGCCGCCGCCTTGGCGCCGCCGCCACCTTTCTTCTGCTTCACCACATGCACGGCGATCAGCGCGATGCCGGTCACCAGCAGCGCACCGCCGGCGGCGAAGCCGACCGTGCCGATGATCTTGCCGGTCTGCAGCCGCTGCTCGAGATCCGGCGGGCACTCGCCCTCGCGGCAGGCGTAGTCGCCCGACGGATAGCCGGTGGCGGTCTGGTTCGACGAGAGGTTGGTGAGCTCGCCGCCAGCGCCCGAAGCCATCGCAACCCCGGCCGCACCAGCTCCGATGCCGCCCGCTCCGAGCACGATCATCACGGCACCGCCGATCAGCAGGCCCTTTTTCTTCTTCGGTCCGGTGTCCGTGGGACCGGTCTCGCCTTCACCGAGCGGATTCTCGCCGTCGATCGGGTTCTCGCCGCCGTCGCTCACTTCGGGCTCGGGCACCGGCTCGGGCTCGGGCGCCGCCGTGGCGCACTGCCTGGCTTCGATCTCGTCGAGGATCGCCTGCGCCTCGGCGATCTTCTCGGCGAACTTCGCCGGGTCCGCGTAGGTGACGAAGTGGGTGAGGTACTCCTTGGTCTTGTTGCAGTCGCCGATCTTCCACGTGGCGATGCCGACCTTGTGCGCGAAGCCGTGCTTGCCGGGGACCAGATAGTAGGCCTGCTCGTAGAGCGGCACCGCTTCGGCCCACTTGTCCTCGGCCGCGAGCGCCTCCGCGGCCACGTACATCTCCTTGGCCTTCTCTTCCTTCTCCTCGTCGCTCAGCTCGGGCTCGGGCTCGGGCGCAGGCTCGGGCTGCTTGGCCGGACCCTTCGGCGGCGGCGGGACCTGGGCGAACGCGATGCTGGGCACCGACAGGGAGAGCAGCAGGGCGACGGGAACGCGAAGCAGACGCATGGTGGTGGTCCTCCGGAGTGGCGTGCGAGGCTGAATCAGAAGCGAATTTCGGCCATGGCCCCGGCGCCGCCAGGGATGATCATCGGCCCGAGGCCGCTGAGCTCGGTCCCGGCTTCGCCCTCGGTCGGCGTGGCCTCGAGCCCCTTGTTGCCCTTCTTCTTCTTGTTGACCAAGTAGATGGCGAGCATCGCCGCGCCACCGACCAACGCCGCGCCGCCGACCCCGAGCCCGACATAGCCGAGCGTGTTGCCGGTCTTCATGCGCTTCTCGAGATCGAAGGGGCACTCGCTGGCCGGCACCCCGCGGCACGCGTAGTCGCCCTCGGGGAAGCCAGTGTTGGTGGTGTTGGAGGACAAGGTGCCCAGCGAGTTGGCCGAGCCGTTGGCCATCGCGAGGCCCGCGATGCCGACCGCCACACCAGCCACGCCGATGCCCAGCAGCACCGAGCCGCCGATCAACAAGCCACGCTTCTCGCCCTTCACCCGCTCTTGCTCGGCGCGATTGGCCTCTTGCCGCTCTTGGGTCGTGCTCGTGATGATCGGGTTGTCGTCGGGATCCTCGGCGACCGCGACCGGCGTGGTCACGTCGGTGGAGGTGTCCTCGGTGGCGCAGCCGGAGACCGAAATCTCGCCGAGGATCTGTTTGGCCTCGGCGAATTTGTCGGCGTCCTTGGACTCGTCGCCGTACTTGATGAAGTGCTTGAGGTACTCGTTGGCCTTGTTGCAGTCGCGCGCATTCCAGGCCGCGACGCCGACCTTGTGCGCGAAGCCGTGCTTGCCCGGGACCAGGTAGTAGGCCTGCTCGTAGAGCGGCACCGCGTCGACCCACTTGCCCTCCGCGGCCAAGCCCTCGGCCTGCAGGTACAGATCCTTGGCTTTCTCCGCCTTCTCTTCTTCGGTCAGCGGCTGCGCTTCGGGCTGCGGCTGGGTCTCCGCGGGACCGGTCGGCGGCGGCGGGACCTGAACCAAGGTGCCTGCGAGCGCGACGTTCGGGAGCGAGAGAGTCAAGGCAATGGCGACGGGGACACGTAGGATCGAGCGCATGGTCGTGTACTGATTTCAGTCGTGGATGTTCGCCCGCACCCCAGCCCCGATTGCGATTCGTGCGATCAGGCGGTGAGCGGGCGTGGAGTGCAACGCGAGCGCGTCGCTACAGATCCTCGAACGAATCCTTGCCCTTGTCGGCGGTCTTCTTGGAGGTCGACGCCTTCTTCTTTTTCTTCGCGACGGGCTTCTTCGCAGGCTCGGTGGTCGCCGCATTGGGATCGCCTGCCGCCGCGACGGCGTTGGGATCGGGCGGCGGAGCGTTGGGATCGACCGGCTGCCCCGGCACCGCGCCGACTTGACCCGGCTGACCCGCGACCGCGGGCTGCTGACCGGGAACCGGCTGAGCAGGAACCGGCGGGGTCGCGCCGGGAGGCTGCGGAAGCGGCTCGTCAGCCTTCTTCTCGTCGGCCTTCTTCTCGTCGGCCTTCTCGGTCTGCGCCGCCTGATCGTTCTGGGCGGTCGTCTCTTCTTTCTTGCCACCGAGGATCACGATCGCCGCGATTCCGACCACCGCGATCGCACCACCGATGATGCCGGCGATCAGCACCGCGTTGCTCTTGGCGGGCGGCGGCGCCGTCATCACCACCGCCGCATCCGGCGGCGCCTGATTGGCGGCAGGAATGGGCTCTGGAACGGGGACAGGCTCCGGCTCCGGCTCCGCCGCCGGAGTCATCGCCAGCTCGTCGACGAGCTGACCGAGCAGGTCATCAAAGGCATCCGCTTCTTTGTTGGCTTGGTTCACGGCCGCGAGTCCTTTCGTCGAGACAGGTCGAGCACCTGCCGGCACCCAGAGGGAGGCCCGAATCTGCCGGCGGTGACTGCAACGTCCGCCAAGACGATCCGTCGCCCGAGTGTAGCGTCACGCGTGCAGCTCACACAAGGGACTAAGGATTATGAGGGCCTGCGCCAGGTGCCGTCCTCCAACTCGACCCAAAACCGGGTCCGAATGTCAGCTTCGGCGGCTATCGTTGCATCACTCCGCGGCGGCGCGGTCGGCTAGCTCTTCTCGGTTGCGGCTCAGCTCCAACAGCAAGCCATCGATGGCGCCGATCAGCGCCGCCAAGCGACGATGCTCGCGCTGCTGGGATTGCGCCGCACGCGGCCAACGGCTCGCGCGGCCCACTTCGAGGTCCAGAGGATCGGGGATCGGATTGAGATCGCACCGCAGCTCATCCATGTAGAGCGCGCGGCTGACCTCCAGCTGGAGCGCGTGCACATGTTCGTCGGGCCGGCCGAAGCTCGCGATCAGCTCGCCGCCCTGGTACGGATCATCGACGCCGAGCGCGAGTGGCCAACGCGAGCCGAAGCGCTTGCGCAGCGCCGTCGTCTTGCCGCCGAGCACCGCTTCGGCCACCGCGCGCAGCTCCGGTCCGCAAGCGTGACCCGCCCGAGTGCCGAGCACGAGATCGCCAGCGACCGTGCCCGGCATCGAGTGAGCGTCGAGCACCACCGCGTAGCCGAACCGTCGCCGCCGTCGCTCGATCAGCAGCGCGAGCGCCCGATGGTACGGGCGATAGAAGCGTTCGATGCGATCGCAAAACTGCGAGTAGCCGAGCGTGGTCAGCAGCGGGATGTTGCCGACGGCCGTGCGCCACACGACCCCGCGATTGCGGATCGATCGACGCCCGAGCGTCGGCGCGCTCAACGAAGACCGAGGCCGTGGCGCGGGATGATCGGGCACCAACTCCGCGCTGATGTCATCTTCGGCGCGGTTGAGATCGACCACCAACCGCGAGAACCGAGCCCGCAGCGTGGCCGCGCCGAGCACCTCCGCGCGCACGTACAGGCGATCGACCGCATAGTCCGCGTTGCGCGGAAAGTTGACCTGCGGTCGCGGCCCCAGGCTCGCCGGCCAGTCGAGCCCGACGTGCGGGAAGCTGACGATCAACGGACTCTCACGCAGCGCCGCCCGAAACTCGAACGGCAGCTGCTCCTTGTCCGCAACGCCGACCGCCTCCGGCTCGAGCGTCTCGCTGCTGCCGAGCTCGTCCACCACCAGGACTGTAGCTCGGTGGCCCAATAGCGAAAGCGCTGTCGATCTCTCTCGCCGACCAAAGCGCTCAGTCTCCAACCGCCCGCGGGGGCAAAAAAGTAAGGGGCTCTCACCGAGATTGGTGAGAGCCCCTTTGACCCTGCCGGGACTTGAACCCGGGATTGCGGCGTGAGAGGCCGCCGTCCTAACCGCTAGACCACAGGGCCGTGGAAGAAGCGGAATGAAGCTCGAGAGAGCTGTGCGGTCAGGAGTGGAAGTTCGGGTACAAGGATTCGAACCTTGATTAGCGGAACCAGAATCCGCCGTCCTACCATTAGACGATACCCGAACGAGGTCTCTGCTGTGCGTGGGGCCCGTTCGGGTCCGGTCTGCAGGAGAGGGTGGTAGGAGCCCCTTTCGAGGCGGGGGGGAAGATGGACTAGCGGCTCGCGGCTGTCAAGCGAGTTTGTGACGCGCGTGCGACGCTGACGCGACGAAGGCCGTGAGACTCCCCGCGGTGGTCCGAGCCGCGTATGGTCGGCCCATGCGTCGCACTCGCGCCAGTCGTACGCCGCCGTCCTTCTCACCGGTTTGGGCGCTCGCCCTGTTCGTCGCGGTGGGCTGGGGCACCGCCTGCAAGGATCAAAACGGATCGAGCGAGACGCCGACCACTGCGACCGGCGAAGCCAAAGTCGATCCCGCTCCTGCCGAGCCCGAGCCCTTGGTGCTGCGGCTCGAGCCGGTCGGCGATCCGGCTCCGGCGATGGAGCTGGTCGAGATCGCGACCGGCAAGCAGGGTGCAGTCGCCAGCGCCGAAGCCAACGCGAGTCGGATCGGCGTAGAGATCCTGCAGGCGGGAGGCAACGCCGTCGACGCGGCGGTCGCCGTCGGCTTCGCGCTCTCGGTCACGCACCCCTCGGCCGGCAACATCGGCGGCGGCGGGTTCATGGTCGTGCGCTTCCCCGACGGCAAGGCGACCGCGGTCGACTACCGCGAGACTGCGCCCGCAGCCGCGACGCCGGACATGTACCTCGACGAGTCCGGCGAGCTCACCAACCAGAGCCGCATCGGCGCGAAGGCGGCCGGCATCCCCGGCGACGTCGCGGGCTTTTGGTATGCGCAGCAGAAGTGGGGCGAGCTCGAGTGGGCGCAGGTCGTGACCCCGGCGGTCGAGCTCGCGCGCGATGGCTGGACGCTCGACGCGGTCCATGCCGCCGATCTCGAGAGCGCGACCAAGCGCATGGTCGAGGCCGGCTACGACTCGAGCGCCGCGATCTTCCGCAAGCCCGACGGCAGCGCGCTGCAGGCCGGCGACGTGTGGCGTCAACCGGAGCTGGCCGCGACGCTGCAGCGGATCGCCGAGCAAGGCCGCGATGGCTTCTACGCGGGACCGTTCGCCGCCCACATGGCCGAGCAGGTGCAGGCGCTCGGCGGGATCTGGACGGCCGTGGATCTGGCCGGCTACCAGCCGATCGAGCGCGAGCCGCTGGTGTTCCCGTATCGCGGCCACGAGATCATCTCGATGCCGCCGCCGTCGGCCGGCGGCGTGGTGCTGCGGCAGATCCTCGCCGCCAGCGAGGCGCTGAACCTGCAGAAGTACGCCTGGCACTCGCCCGAGCAGGTCCACTTCTACGTCGAGATCCTCCGCCGCACCTACGCCGATCGCAACCTGCTGCTCGGCGATCCGGCGTTCGTGGACATCCCGATGGAGACGCTGCTCGACGTCAGCTACATCGACAAGCGCGTCGCCGACATCGATCCCAAGAAGGCCACGCCCTCGGACAAGGTCGGCGCCGGCGTCGAGATCAGGGAGTCCGAGCAGACCACTCACTTCTCGGTCGTCGACGGCGATGGCTTGGCGGTCGCCAACACCTACACGCTCAACGGCGGCTTCGGGGCCAAGCTGGTGATCCCCGGCACCGGCGTGATCCTCAACAACGAGATGGACGACTTCACCACCAAGGTCGGCTCGCCCAACATGTTCGGGCTCATCCAGGGGCCCCAGAACGCGATCGCGCCCGGAAAGCGCATGCTCAGCAGCATGACGCCGACCATCGTGGTGAAGGACGGCAAGCTCCGCGCGGTGCTCGGCTCACCCGGTGGGCCGACGATCACCACCACGGTCGCGCAGATCATCCTGCAGCTGATCGACTACGCGCGGCCGCTCGAGCAGGCGGTCCGCGAGCAGCGGATCCATCACCAGTGGAAGCCCGACACCATCTGGCATGAAGAGGGGCTGGATCCGAAGCTGAAGAAGGCGCTCGAGAAGAAGGGCCACAAGCTCGAGACTCGCGGCTGGCGAATCGGCCACGCGAACTGCATCGAGATCGATCCGGCGACTGGCGAGATCAAGGCCGTCGCCGATCTCGATCGCGACGGCGGTTCGGCGGCCGCTTACTGAAGCGGCAGGCCGTCGAGCCGCGTGGCCTCGAGCCCGAAGAGCGGGCCGCTCGAGTCGGCCGGGGCCAGCAGCACATCGTCGAGCTCCGCGCTCACGCTCAGCGATCCGTCGGCCTCCGGCGTCACCCGGATCGCAATGTGCCCGCTGACGGCGTCGCGGCGATCGTCGAGCCGCCACTCCTCGCCGCTGTCGCGTCCGCACTGGCCGGCGTAGACGTTGCTGCCGGCCACCCAGCGCACGGTCAGGCGAGGATCGGGCAGGTCATACGTGGCCTCGACGACCGCACCCGACTCGTGGGCCGCGAGCGCGAGCCCGTCCTGCACGCCGATCAGCAGGGCCTCGCTGCCGTCGAGCGAGGCGGCGACGACGGTCACGTCTTCACAGGCGAAGCGCTCGGGCAGCTCGGCGAGGTCGAGCGCGCGCAGCTGCTCCGCGTCATCGCAGCCGAGGCTCGGCAACAGCCCGAGCGCGAGGAGAGCCACCATGGCGAGGCGGGCCGAGTGGGGGGTAAGAGAAGCCATGGCCGCCAAGCTAGCGCTCCGATCGATCGACGCAAATCTGGGTAGACGACCGCTAGGACAGCGATGTCGCGGGAATTCGCAGGATCGATCACGCGCGCTCGGCTGCTCGTGACGAGCGGCTCGCAGCGACGCGATTCACTCGACATTCGCCGCTGCGGCAGCGATGTCAGAGATCGCCCGAAATCGCGTCGTGGTCGATCGGCGGTGGACTGATCCCAAGAGATCGAAGTCGATCCGCGCAAGTCGCTCCGTCGCTTCGGCCGATGCTTCGAGTCGGATCAGCGAGGCGCGAACGGGTCGCGCAGGTCGGGACTGCTCGGCGCCTTGCTGCCCTCGTTGGCCTCGCCGCCAGGCGCCGCCTGAGGCGGACCCGAGAGCTTGTCGACGATCGCAATCTTCAGCTCGTAGGGTTGGTCTTGGCGCTGGATCGCCACCCGCAGCTCGTTCGCGTCGCGCAGCTGACTGAGCGTCCCATCCATGCTCGTCGCGAGCGGGAGCCCGTTGACGCTGGCGATCATGTCGCCGTTCTTCAGGCCGAGCAGCTTGGGGAGCGAGCCCGGCCGAATGCCGTAGAGCTTGAAGCCGAGCGTCTCGCCGTCACGCACCGCGGGCACGATCCGCGCCTGGCTCATGAGCAGGTGCGGATTGGCGAACAGGTTGTCGAAGACCTCGCGGGTGAGCTCGCAGCGACCAAGGTCGGCCTCGACGCAGCGCAACCCGTCGGAGATCTGCGCCATGGTCTCCGGGCTCCGCGTGGTGCTCGTCGGCGACGGCGGCAGAGGCAGCGCCGCGGCAGGTTCGTTGGTCGATCGCCACGCTGAGCCTGAGGCGATACGCACGACCACCGTGTGCGCCTCGCTCCCGCGCATGTAGGTCAGCTCCACGCGACCGGGCCGCGCCTCGTAGCCGCTGCGCAGCTCGTGCTCGCGGCCGATGATCGCCTGCTTGTCGACACCGGTCAGCACGTCGCCGTCGCGCAGACCCAGCAGCCACAGCGGCGATCCATCGACGATGCCGGCGAGCCGATAACCCTGGCCCTGCACCAGCTGCACGGACACCGGTCCCGTCTTGCGGATCAGCGGATCGAAGGCCAGCCGGATCAGCATGCCGTCGGCGCGGATCTGATCGCCCTCGACCCGCACCGACTCGCCCAACAGCTCGCGCAGCAGCGAAGGAGCGATCTCGAGCGTGTCGGCGACGAGCGGCGCCTCGTCGGCCGCGACCTGCTCGGGCGGCTGCGCCTCGCAAGCGGCAGCCAACAGCCCGAGCGCCACCGCGACGCGGGCGACCTTCATCGTGACGCCTCCGCCTTCGAGCCGCCGAGGCAAGGCGGGGAGGGTGGGATCACCCCGCCACGCTCGGCCCACTGCGCGGCCGTCCACGCCTGGATCGACAGCGCGTGCACCTTGCCCGGCACCAGCTGCGCCTCCAGAGCCTTGTTGACCGCGCGATGCCTAGCGACCGGCGACTGCCCGGCGAAGCTCTCGCTCACGATCACGACCTTGAAGTGGGTCTCCGATCCGCGCGGCACCGAGTGGTTGTCCGACTCGTTGATCACCTCGAGCACCGTCGGGGCGAACGCCTCGACCAACGCGTCGTGGATGGCGTCGCGGATCGGCGTCGCGCTCATGACTGCGCAGACTCCTGAGCGGCCGGCTGAGCCAGGGTCGCCGCGACCACCTGGGCGATGTCGAGCACCTCGATGTCCTCGTCCTTGTCGAAGTGCTTCATGCCGTCGGAGACCATGGTCTTGCAGAACGGGCAGCCGACCGCGACCGCCTCGACGCCAGCGTCGATGATCTCCTTGGAGCGGTTGACGTTGACCCGCTTCTCCTTCTCCTCCTCGACCCACATCCGGCCACCGCCCGCGCCACAGCAGAAGCCGTGCTCGCGGTTGCGCTTCAGCTCGACGAACTCGCCCTTGGGTCCGAGCGCGCCGGCCAACGCCTCGCGCGGCGCGTCGTAGACCTTGTTCCAGCGGCCGAGGTAGCAGGAGTCGTGGTAGGTGAGCTTCTTGCCCAGCGGCGTGTCGACCTTGAGCTTGCCCTCGCTGAGCAGCTTGGCGATCAGCTCGCTGTGATGGACGACCTCGTACTCGCCGCCGAACTGCGGGTACTCGTTCTTGATCACGTGGAAGCAGTGCGGGCAGGTCGCGATCACCTTGGTGACCTTGGCCTCGTTCATCACCTCGACCTGCTCCTTGGCGAGCTCCTGGAACTTGTCCTCGGCGCCGAGCCGCCGCAGCGTGTCGCCCGTGCACTTCTCCTGCTTGCCGAGCACCGCGAAGTCGACGTTGGCGGCGTGGAGGATGCTGACCAGCGCGCGCGTGGTCTTCTTGGCCCCGTCATCGAGCGCGCCCGCGCAGCCGACGAACAGCAGCCACTCGGCGTTGGGCTTGTCCTCGATCGTCGGCACGTCGAGCCCGTTGGCCCACGCCATGCGATCGCCCGAGTCGTTCCACGGGTTGCCCTGACCGTCGGCGATGTTGTCGATCACCCGCGACACGTCGCCGGGCGTGCGGCCGCCTTCGTCGTTGAGCCGGATCCACGTGCGCATCTGCAGGATCTTGAGCGGATGCTGGATGAACACCGGGCACACCTCTTCACACGCGCCGCAGGTCGTGCACGCCCACAAGGTCTCGTCCTTGACGCGGCCGCCGACCAGCGGCGGGAGGTTGCCGAGCATTCCCTTGATCTCCGTGATCTTGTCCTTCTGCGCGGTCTCGGGCAGCGGCTTGTGGTACTTCGACGGCTCCCCGAGCTCCTCGTTGGTCTCGGGGATGTCCTCCGGGTACTCCTCCTGGAAGCTGTCCGGATTGATGATCGGCAGGTTGCCGCCAGCCGTGCGCAGCTGGACCAGCAACGATCCGCGCGCCTTCATCTCATCCTTGAGATCGTGGATCAGGTGCATCGGCGAGAGCGGCTTGTGGGTCGCGAACGCCGGGCAGTACATCGTGCAGCGAGCACACTCGGTGCACGCGTAGTTGTCGATCAGCGACTTCCAGTCGAAGTCCTCGATCCGGCCGACGCCCCAGTTGCCGAGCAGCGGGTTGTCCTCGGCGTCCATCAGCTCGAGCTTGGGCATGATCCCGCGCTGGCCCTGACGACGCAGCAGGATGTTGGGCCCCGAGCCGAGCACGTGCATGTGCTTCGAGAACGGCAGGTAGTTGAGGAAGCTGAGCACCACCAGCATGTGGCCCCACCAGTTGATCTCCGCGATCGTGTGGGCCCCGTCGCGCCCGATGCTGGCCGACAAGAACTTCGATCCGCCGCCCGGCAGCGCCTCGCTCACGCCCGGCCCGGAGACCACCCCGAGCACGTTGGCGAGCCCGTACGAGACCACCGCGCCGTCCTCCATCCGCCGCTCGCCCGCCATCTCGTAGATGTGGTGGCCGAAGTGCGTGAGCACGATCAGCGAGATCGCCGACAGGATCAGCATCGCGTCGAAGTTGGCCGGCACGAAGCTCGGTCGGATCACCAGCCGCCGCAGGAACGCGTAGGCGAGCGCGAGGGCCACGACCGCGTTGCCGATGTCGACGAAGAAGCGCAGCCACGCGTGCCCGGTCTCGGTCAGCAGCGTGGCGAAGGTGAACCCGTACTGCCCGAACAGCCCGGAGATCATCATGTCCAGCAGGCCGATCTGCAGGACCAGGAAGCCCCAGTAGAGCGCCAGGTGGTGCCAGCTGCGGGGCTCCTCGGTGACCTTCTTCTGACCGAAGAAGAAGGTCATCAAGCTGGCGATGCGCTCGCCCCAGGTCTCGTCGAGGTTCGCCGGCCTGCCGAGCGCGGCGACCTTCACGAACTTGGCCAGATTCCAGCAAAACAGGCCGACGGTCAGCGCGACGACCAGCGCAAATGCGGTGAGCTTGAGCATGTTCGGGCTCCGAGAGTGCCGCTGGCGCCCCTTGTCGAGATGGGCAGCGGACGCGCGCGGCTATACCACAGCGTGCTCCAGCCCACGAACGGGGCCAAGCGATCGTTGCGCTTGCTGCTGGAGATCCGTCACGATGTTAGAAATGCTTAGCTAGCTAAGCACTAGACCCCGTCCCAGCAGTGCGCGACCTCCTGCTCATCAGCGATCTCCACCTCGGCTCGCACCTCAAGGCGCGGACGCGCGGCGAGTATGTGCACCTCGCCGCCCGGCTCGACGAGACGCTGCCGCAGTTCCTCGACCATTACGCGAAGGTCGGCGCGCGTCAGGGCAACTGGCAGCTGGTCGTCAACGGCGACTTCATCGACTTCTGGAACGTCGAGCTCGGCGACGGCGCGCAGGAGCCCGTGCAGCTCGCGGTCGAGCGCCTGCATGCGGTGCTCGACGAGTACCCCGGGGTCGAGGACGCGCTGGTCAGCTTCCTCGAGGCCGGTAACTCGATCGTGTTCGTGGCCGGCAATCACGACGCCGAGTTCCTGTATCCCGAGGTCGGCCGCGCGCTGGCCGAGCGGCTCGAGGGTGCGCTCGCGGGCGCCGACGTGGCAGACCTGCGCGAGCAGATCACCGCGACCGGCGTGACCACGCTCGACGAGGTCGGCGCCGGTCGTGTGCGCTTCGTGCCGTGGTTCGTGCGCGAGGGTGGGGCGTGGATCGAGCACGGCCACCTGTTCGACGCGGCCTGCTCGACGCACGCGCAGCTGTCTCCCACGCGCGGCGGCCGGCTCGTCAAGAGCGTGGCCGAGGTCGCGACCCGGCGCTTCACCAACCTGATGCCGGAGATCGACTACGACGCGGCCGATCGCTTCTCGACCATGGACTACATCCGCTGGGCGCTCGCGCGGGGCTGGCGGTTCATGCTGCGCGTCGTGTTCCTCTACCTGCGCATGGTCGGCGGCATGCTCGGGCTCTGGGTCCGCAGCGGCCGCGTCGACAAGGACGGCCGCGCCCTTCATGAGGAGCGGCTGGCCAAGCTGGCCCAGAACGCCGGCCTGCAGATGAGCGCGCTGACGGCCCTCGAGCAGATGGCTCCGCCGCCCAGCTCCGCGAGCGTGGGCGGGGTGCTCTCGGTCACCGCCCTCGACCTCGCGCTCTCGGCCGTGATCCCGAGCTTGCTGATCCCCCTGGTGTTCTGGCTCGCAGGTTGGTCCCTGATGATCGGTGCGCCGCTCGGGCTCGGGCTCGGCGTGCTCGCGGCCTTGCAGGTCAAGCGTCGTCGATCGCCGCGCAACGTCGCGCAGGACATGCTCGAGGTCGCCTCGAGCGTCGGCGAGGTGACGGGCACGCGGATCGTGCTGATGGGCCACAGCCATCGCGGCAGCGTCGAGCGACGTGGCCATGTGATCTACGGAAACAGCGGCAGCTGGCTCGACGGCTCGCACCTGGTCGTGCGACGCGATCCACACGGCGATCAGCTGGCCGAGGTCCAGCTCCGCAGCTGGCGAAATGGCGGCATCACCGTGCTCACGACCATGCGCGTCGACGACGAGAAAACCGAGTGCGAGAATGCCCCTGCCGTGGCGACGGCGTAGTTGTGATACCGTGCGCGCGTGGCTGGTGAGCACATCCTCATCGTCGAAGACGACCCCGCCGTGCAGACGCTGTTGGCCAAGGCCCTGACGGCCAAGGGCTACCGGATCACGCAGGCGACCGACGGCGTCGCCGGGCTCACGGCCCTCGAGCAAGAGGCCCCGGATCTGATCATCGCCGACATCATGATGCCGCGGCTCGACGGCATGACCTTCGTGAAGGCGATCAAGCGCAACGCCGGCACGCGATCGGTCCCGGTGATCTTCCTGACCGCCAAGAACGATCCACGCAGCGTCGTCGAGGGCATCAACGTCGGGGCCAAGTACTACGTGACCAAGCCCTTCGCGCTCGACGAGTTGCTCTCCAAGATCGAGAAAGCGCTGTGAGTGACCTGCGGTCGATGACCCGACTTCACGGTGTCATGATCGTGAACAACTGAGGGCCATCGGCATACCGCACGGCGAGCTCGGGCTGCCCGTCCGCGTCGACGTCACCGATGCTCGCGTCCACGTTGCTGTACGCGTCCAACACCCCAAGACAACCGAACGGGAGATGGTTGGCGAGATCCGGGCGCGCGAACACGAAATCGTTATCGCGAGAGTCCCATCGAATCAACAGCTCTGGCGGCGCGACGCCGTCGAGCTCGACAATTTCGAGCTGCTCGAGGTCCCCATACGGGGCTGGTAGCCACTGATCGCGTGGGTCATCGAACCCGGTTGCGCTGCCCCACCAGACCCGCACTCCGTATCGAAACTGGTTGTCGGCGAGGGCGGCCAAGATTTCGACGTAGCCATCACCGTCGAGGTCTGCGGCGACCGGGGCCTCCGCCTCATACTCGAGCGCGGGCGCCTGCTGAGCCGCGGGCAACGGCGCGCCGGCGACCATGCCCCCGACCTTGCCGATCAGCGTCAACGGGCTCGGATCCCCGAAATACAGCGCGTCGTCGACGAACCCGTCGAGGTCGAGGTCGACCGCGCGTCCGAAGCGGCCGCTCAGCTCGAACTGGTCGGTGAGCGTGAACACGCCTGCCTGGTTGGTCCGGAGCTCGGTGGTGGTCGCGGACCAGCTCATCGAGCTCAACAGATCGTGATCGCCGTCGTTGTCGAAGTCGACGGGCACGAACGCCTGCTCCGAGCCGCGGGCTACGAACCGCTCGGGTTCCGGCGTGAACCCACCCGCACCGTCGCCGCGCAGGAACACGATCGCGCCCTCGTAAATGTCCATGTCGTACGCGCGGATGATCAGGTCGACACGCCCGTCCGGGTCGATCTGGAGCGGCGTGAGGAGGTTGATGACCTGCCCCGGCGGCAGCAGATCCGAGACGACGAGCTGGCCCGAGATGACGACCTCGAGCGAATTATCGGCGGCCACGATCCGCTCGTCGCCTGGGATCCCGTCGAGGTCGAGGAGCAGCACCGGGCCAAGATGGCTGTCGGTGAGCTCGACCCCGTCGTCGATCTCGGTCAGCACCAATTCTGCGCATGGCTCGAGAGGCGCGGGCTCGACACATAGACCACCGACACACAATTCGCAGTCGACCTGCTCGCACGGATCTTCCGAGGTGTCCGTGTCACCGTCCCAGTCCGCCTCGCCATCACCGTCGCCCGAATCGACGTCGGTCTCGTCGACGACCTCGCTCGACCCCGACCCCTCCGACTCGCTCGAGCTGGACCCACTGTCCGCGCCGATCCGCGCCGGCGAGCAGCCCAGGAGCAGCCAGCCCAGCGCGCTCGCGATCCCATGTTGCGACGGTGCTCGCCGCCTCATCGCTTGCTCGCAGGCTCTTTCGGATACGGCTGGACCGACTCCAACGCGTCGACGATCGCCCAGATGGCGTTGCTTCGCCGCCGGTCGTCGGTGTGCTCGCGCAGGTCGGCCAGCAGCTGTCGGACCTTCTCGGCCGGCACGGTGCTCGCCCGCAGGTCGGCGACCAGCTTCTTCACAACCACCTCGAGATTGCGCTTGTTGCTGAAGGCCGTCGCGACCCGATGCCGACGACCGTAGCGCTCCGCACGGTAGCGCTGCTCTTCCCGGCTCCGTGGCACGTCAGTTCTCGACAATCAGCTGCAGCAGCTCGGCCTGCGAGCGCACGCCACATTTCGCGTAGATCGACTTCAAGTGGTTGCGCACCGTGTGCGGCGAGATGCCGAGGTCCTCGGCGATCTGCGGCGGCCGACGATGGGCCAGCAAGGCCTCGAGCACCTGCACCTCGCGGGGCGACAGCTCGTCGAGGCCGGGCACGGTCCGCCAGTCACGAGTGCGACGCTCGGCGGTGGTCGGCAGCGCCCCCGCGTCGGCCAGCACCCTGGCGATCTCCCGCAGGGCAGCCTGGGCTTGATCGTCGGTGCGGACCAGTCGTGCGAGCGCGACCTCGACGGCGGCCTCGAGCTGCGGTCGCGTGAACGGCTTGACCACGAACCCGTGCGCGTCGACGCTGCGAATGCGCGCGAGCGTCTCGGGATCGGCGTGGGCTGAGACGAACAGCACCGCGCACCGATGCGAGCGCTGGACCTGCTCGGCCAGCTGGATGCCGTCCATCTCGGCGTCGAGATCGATGTCGAGCACCAGCAGCTCGGGCTCGAGCTCGTCGAGCAGCGCCGGGACCTCGGACGGGCGCCGCACCAGCCGGAGGATCTGCACGCCGAGCTCTTCGAGGATGTGCTGGAGATCGCGAGCGACGATCCACTCGTCCTCGACGATGATCGCTCGCGCGCGATAGACCTTGACGGAGTTGGTCACGCCGATGCTCCTTGATCCAAGGGCATGTCGAGCGGCAGCCACAGCTTGGCTTCGGTTCCGCCACCGGGCGCCGGGATCAGCTCCAGCGTACCACCGAGCTGCTGCGCGACGGCACAGGCCATCGGCAGCCCGAGCGTGTCGCCGTGACTGGGGTCGAAGCCCTCGGGCACACCCGGTCCGAAGTCGCGCAAGCCCAGGCACGCGCGATCTTGGTCCTGGGTCAGTCGGAGCACGAGCGTGGGATTCTTGGAGTGGGGGAGCGCGTGATCCATGGCGTTGGCGAACAGCTCGTCGACGATCAGCGCGATGCGGGTCGCATGGTCGTGACGCCAGCGCAGCGGCGCGAGATCGAGATCGAGCTCGAAGCTGCGCTCGGTCTCCATGGTCCGCGCGCACGCCTCGATGAAATCGGCGACGGTGTTGACGCAGACGTCGGCGCTGACCGTGCCGCCGGCATCGGCCGAGAGCTGATGCACGACCCCGACCACGCCGACGCGTCGATAGCAGCGGACCAGCTCGCGCCGCGCCCGGTCTTCATGCACGCGTCGCACGTGCAGGGCGGTGAGGCTGGTCAGCAGCTGGAGCTCGTTGCGGATCTGATGGCGGACCCAGCGAAGCGCCGCGTCGCAGTGCGGCGGCCAAGGGGTCTGCTCGGGCTGCTCGAGCCCGCTCGGCCCCATCGGCGGCGCACCTTCTCCGCTCACGCAGTCCGCTCCTGCTCGGCGGCCTCCGCTCGGCGCAGCATCGCCGCAACCAGCGGACGCACGCGCTCGAGCGGGAACGGCTTGCGAAGGATGGTCAGCTCGCGCTCTCGCGCCTTGCGCTCGGTGTCCGGATCCCAGTCACCCGTCATCAACACCACGGGCAAGTCGGGTCGCACCGCCAACAAGCGCTCGATCACCAGGTCGCCCAGCGTGTCCGGCAGCAGAAAGTCCACGAACGCACCGGCCCACGCCTGCGGCTCGCGCTCGAAGGTCGCGAGCGCTGCGGCCCCGTCTTCGACCTCGGTCACCGCGAACCCGCGCTGCTCGAGCTCGCATCGCAGCACGAACCGGATGACCGCTTCGTCTTCGACGATCAGCAGTCGATGGGCTTTGGTCGCGCTGAGGTCGTCCTTGGCCATGTGGAGCGTCGCGTCTCGGGATTAGAACACGAAGCCTGCGTCGAATCGCCGAATCGGTCGAGGTGGTGTTTCTGCGAGACCACAGCGTGGGAGAGATTGATCTCGAGAACAAGTGCGCTGTGGCCGACCGCAAGGCGGGCTCCGAGGGAGCCGCGAGGTGCCCGCCGCGAGATCGCTCCGCTTGCCGCCAAATAGGAACGGCCAATTAGGAACGGGTAGGCCGTCGTGGGAGCGGCGACCTACCCGTCGAGCAGGGTGGAGGAGCGCGACCATTCGCGCCCCACCACCGCCAGAATAGCCCGGTGCTCGCAAAGGTGCACCACAAAAGATGAGGTCATTGCGGCGAGGAAAATGACTACATTTCGCGCTCGGTTAGGTGTGCGCAGTTACTGTCCTGGACACTGGTGATGGCTGGCGGGCCGGCCCATGCCGCCCCAGATGCCCGGTTTTTGCGACGATCGGGTGCTCCTCGCATAAGATCGCGCCAATGCGTGAAGCAGCCGACGAGCGGCTCGCAGCGATCGAGCTGCTGACCTTCGACATCGACGGGACCCTGACCGACGCGACCACCTGGTGGGCCGGCGAGGAGGCGGGGTGGATCCAGCGATACAGCGTCCGCGATGGCGAGGCCCTGCGCCGGCTGATCGCGGCCGGACTGCAGGTCGTCCCGCTCTCGCGCAACGCCACGCTGGCCGCCCGCCGTCGGATGGAGCACCTGCGCTGCGCCGTCAACTGGCTGGGGGTCAGCGACAAGCTCGCCGCGCTCGAGCAGATCCGTGCCCAGCACGGCATGGTCGGTTTCGAACGGATCCTGCACATCGGCGACGGGCTCGACGACGTGGAGGTGTTCGAGCGCGTGGGCGTGGGCGTGGCGGTGGCCGACGCTCACCCGCTCGCGCTCGAGACCGCCCGCGTGGTCCTGCGCTCGCGCGGCGGCGGTCGGGCGATCGAGGAGCTCGAGCTCCTGCTCGCCCGCGCTGGCAACCCGCGGGCGATCGCCCGCAGCGGGAGCGGGACATGAGCAGCACCAGCATGCTCGCGATCGGCATCATGAGCGGGACCTCGGGCGACGGCGTCGACGCCGTGCTGCTCGAGCTCGACAGCGTGCACGTGCGCCACGAGCCGCGCGTGCTCGACTTGGTTCATGTCCCGTTCGAGCCCGAGCTGCAGGCCGAGCTCACCAACCCGACCACGCTCTCGCTCGCGCGCCTGTCCGAGCTGCACGCCGAGCTGCCGCGTCGCTACGCCGAGGCCGTGCGCAAGCTCGATGCCTGGCAGCGCTGCGTGGTCGTCGGCATGCACGGACAGACCGTCTGGCACGGGCCACCCTCGGCCGGCTCGCGCACGCCCAACACCCTGCAGATCGGCAGCTCCTCGGTCCTCGCGGCCGCGCTCGACAAGCCCGTGGTCGCCGATCTGCGCGCGGCCGACATGTATCACGGCGGTGAGGGGGCCCCGATCGTCCCGTTCGCCCACTGGTTCTTCACGCCGGCGTCCGAGGCCGGTCGCCTGGTCGTCAACATCGGCGGCATCGCCAACATCACGCACGTCACCGACGAGCTCGACGACGTGGTCGGCTACGACATCGGCCCCGGCATGATGATCGCCGACTTCCTCGCGCGCCGCTTCAGCTCCGGCGACCTCGACTTCGATCGCAACGGCGTGCTCAGCCACGGGGGCAGGGTGGTCGAGAGCGTGGTCGACTACGTGCTCGCGCATCCCTTCTTCCAAAAGCCGCCGCCGCGCTCGACCGGCCGCGAGGACTTCGGCCGCGAGTACGCCGAGCGCCTGCTCGAGCGCTTCGACGACGTGGCCGAGCGCGACCTGATGGCCTCGGTGATCGCCGTGACTGCGCGGACGATCGCACGCACGGCCGCGGGCGAGCGCACGGGCGTGCGCGAGGTCTTGCTGACCGGCGGTGGGGCCAGGAATCCCACGCTGATGCGGTTGACCAGCGAGCTGCTGGCGATGCCCGTGCGGCGAGCCGACGACGGCGTGTTCGCGGCCAGCTGTCACGAGCCGGCTGCGATCGCCCTGATCGCCGCGCGCACGCTCGCTGGGCTACCCAGCTCGCTGCCCAAGGTCACCGGCGCCTCACGAGCGTGCGTGCTCGGCCACATTGCGAGTCCTTGAGCTCGCCCGCTCAAAAGCGGCCGCCGAAGGTCAGGCCGGCTCCGCTCGAGATCCACATCGGTGCGACGCCGTCGAGCCGCGCCTCGAGGCCCGCGTCGGTGCGTCGTTGCTTGCGCTTCTTCTCGGCCACGATCCCGACCGCGAGCAGCGGCACGCCGGCGGCCAGGAACACGCCGCCTGCGAGCGCGCCGGTCAGCTCGAGGCCGTTGCCGGCCTGCCCGCGGCTGATCGCAGCTTCGCGCTCGGCGATGTCGCTCTCGAGCGGCAGTCCAGCGACGGTCTCTTCGGCGTTGCCGGCGATGATCAGGCCAGCCACGAACATCCCGACGGCACCGGCCCCGAGCGCGGTGAGGCCCGCTCCGGCGCCGATCATCGCCTTGTTGCGCCTCTCCTCGCGCGCGTCGCCTTCCTCGTCGAACTTGGGCCGCATGCGCTCGGCCAGCTCGGCCTCGCGGCGCGCTTGCTCGGCCTCCCAGTCGGCGATCTGCTGATCGAGGCCGTCGATCTGCTCCTGGATGCGCTCGCGCTCGAGCTCGACCTGCTCGGGCGGATAGAGCTCGTTGACCTCACCGAGGTAGCGATCGAGGATCTCCCGAGCCTGGCGCAGGTGCTTGATGTCCTTGTCGATCTCGAACCACTTCTGCTGCGCCCGCGCGACGTTGTAGATCAGCTCGGCGAGGATCAGCCGGTTGTCGTAGCTCGGCGGGATCATGGCGTACGCCTGCAGCCACAGATCGACGGCGGCCTCGTAGTCGGCCGCGGTGTAGCGAGCTACGCCGGCGTCGAACAGCTCCTTCGCGCGATCGAGCTCGGCCTGATCGGCCGGCGGCGCCTCGTCGTCCGACTCGTCGGGCGGCGCGGCGTGAATGGAGCTGACCGGCGCGAGCGTGAGCGCGACGCAGAGTCCGAGATTGACCAGTGGCGTCCGCATGTCAGTTCTCCGAGGGCACCACCGCGATCACACCGTTGGCGCTGCCGACCACCAGGTCGGGGATGTTGTCGAAGTCGAAGTCCTGGCGCATCAGCGTGCGCGGGGCCGCGGCCACGTCGAGCTGCACGAGATCGGGGAAGCTGCCGCCGCGGTTGAGGTAGACCGGCAGCTTGTCCTCGCCTTCGTCGGCGATCACGATGTCCGTCCAGCCGTCGAAGTTGACGTCCTCGGCCAGGCCCGAGACCGGGAACTCGCCGCCGGGCAGCCGGGCCAGCTCCTCGAGCGTGCCGTCGCCGAGGCCACGATAGACGACCACCTCGCTGCTGACGCCCGAGTCGAAGATCGCCGACGCGAACACGACCACGTCGAGCACACCGTCGCCGTCGAAGTCGGCGGTCGCGAGATCCTCGGGGACCAGCTGCGCGCCGACGTTCAGCCGCGCGCCAGCGCTGAAGTTGCCCGAGCCGTTGTTGAGGTCGATGCCGATCGTGCCGCCGATCTCCGAGATCAACGGCACGTCGAGATCGCCGTCGTTGTCCATGTCGACCGGCGCGGCCGGGCGCGGGGTCGGATCGGTGACCAGCAGCCGCTCGGCCTCGAAGCCGACGCCCGGGGTCGAGATGAACAGCGCGAGCGAGCTCGAGACCTCGCCGCCGACCAGCAGATCGTCGAGCCCATCGCCGTCGAGATCGGCGGCGTGGAGCGTGCGCGGAATCAGGCTGATGTCGACGCTGATCGCGTTCCCGCTATCGGGGAAGTCGTGGAGCACGGCGATGCCCGACGGGTCGACCAGCGCGTCGTTGGGCGAGACCGCGATGGCCACGTCGAACATTCCGTTACCATCGAAGTTGCCCGTGCCCATCTGCGGCACGCGTCCGTCGTTGTTGGTGCCGATCGGCGTGAGCGTCTCGAAGTCGCCGTCGTCGGCGATGGTGAGGATGTAGAGGCCCCAGCAGCTCGACCCGCCCATGGTCGGCGGGCCCTGCATCGGCGGCGGCAGGCAGTTGTTGTTGACCACCGCCGTCAGCAGCGGGAATTCCCCGTCGCCCTCCGGATCGAACGCGACCAGGTCGGTGACCTCGCCGAACACGTTCTCCTCCGAGGAGTTGCCGAAGCACAGCTCGCCCGCCTGGATCTGCCGGTCGCTGCACAGCCCGCACACCGAGTTGACGCAGCGCTGATCGAGCCCGCACTGGTTGTCTGCGAAACAGATCGCGCCGACGGTGCCGAGGCCATCGAAGCAGGCCCACAGCCCGCTCACGAGCGCCGCGGCGCCGAGCAACGCAGTGCGTACTCGTGTGCTCACGCGTGGGACTCTATCAGGAAAGGTGGAGCGCCAGCGGCCAATCGCGGCGCGGTCGCGCTGGTCACAGGTTGCGTGGAGCCCACCTCGGATCGCGCCAACATTGCAGTGAAGGTGCAACTTGGGCAGTCGGCTTGTGGGTCGACCCGCATCGAAGGTGAGCAGGGTGCACCGTCGACGGGGGTCGACCAGGTCGGATCATGCACAGGTGGCTACCCTCGTAGCGATCGACCCCGGCCGAAGATGCACATCGGGCACGCCTTTCGCGACCTGACCCGGACGCTCGGAGCACACCGGGCAGCGCGCGAGCAGGTCGACCGAGACCGATGGCGCACACTGGGCACCGAGCGTGCGGGTCGACCAGGACGATCGGTGCACACTGGGCAGCAAGCGAGCGGGTCGACCGAGACCGATGGCGCACACCGGGCACCGAGCGAGCGGGTCGACCAGGACGGGTCGCGCACGTCGTGCACCGAGCGTGCGGGTCGACCAAGACCGACGGCGCACACGGTGCTCGCGTCGCGGAGGTCGAGTGGGTGGCGATGGTGCTGCCTGTGCTCGCCTCGAGCGACCGAGCAAGCCGCGAGCGTGCACGACTCGCAACTCTCGTGGCCATCGACCAGGACGGAGGGTGCACGACTAGCAACTATCGTTGCCATCGACCGAGCCCGAGGCTGCACCACTCGCAACTTTCGTGGCCATTCGGTCGCTCGCAAGGTGCAGGCGGTGCATCACGCGACCTGGTCGACCCGCTCCGAGCGTGCCCAGACCCCAACCCGTCCGCCGTGACGCTATCCTAGCGGCCGCGATGGGCGAGGGCGACGAGCTCGATTCCACGGCGACGTCCAACGCCGGC
>DATLLB010001137.1:0-3189 GCA_035538075.1 Enhygromyxa sp. | reverse complement strand
GCGACGGATCCCAACGAGAAATTCGATCCGCGTCTGGCCGAGAAGCTGGCCCCCAAGGTCTGGGTCCCCGACTGAAGCCCGCGCTCCAGCTCGCCTTGCGCGCTTGGCCGGAGTGCCCGGCCGCAAGCTGCTTCGACTCTCGCGACAGGACCGAGGGCCTGGCTGCGGCCCGCTTCGACTCTCGCGAGAGGGCTGAAGCCTCGGCGGCGACCCGCTTCGACTCTCGCTAGAGCGCAGTGACCCTCGCCGATCCCCCCTTCGACTCTCGCGAGAGCCGATGGAGACCACCGTGAAGGTGCGATCGACAAGCGTGCTATGCGACACGCGCGCAGCGATAGCCGCCTTCGCCTCTCGCGAGAGGCGAGGCCACCTTCGCTTGAACCTAGATCGACAAGCGCGAGAGTCGATCGAGGCCGCGACGGAGACCCAACCGACTCTCGCGCTTGTCGTCACGGGCCTCGACGCAGGCTCGATCGCCTCTCGCGAGAGTCGCGACGCCTCCGGCCAGGCTCGACCGCCTCTCGCGAGAGTCGCGACGCCCTCCGCCCAACCCCAACCGACTCTCGCGCGAGCCGCCTCAGGCCAGCGCGAGCAGCTTGACCTTCAGATACTTGCCCTCGGGAAACGCAGCCAGCACCGGGAAGTCCGGCGGCAGCCCCGTCTCGGCGATCACCCGCGCGGTCCGGTTGGCCTTCAGACACCCCTCCCCGACCGCGCTCAGGAATTCCTCCTCGGTCAGCGACGCCGCGTTCGCGACCGCGAGCACCTCGCCACCCGGCGCGACCACGTGGGCGATCGCCTCGGCCAGCTGGTTCCAGTCGTCGAGGGCCGAGAACATCGAGCCCTTCACCGTCGAGAACGGCGGCGGATCGACGACGACCAGATCCCACACGCGCTCGCGCTGACGGAATTTCTCGAGGTGCTTGAACACGTCGCCGGCCAGCGCCTCGCAGGCTTCGGGATCCATCCCCGAAGCGGCGAGGTTCTGCCGACAGCGCGCGTGCGAGCGCGCGGCCGCGTCGACGTTGGTGACCTCCGTCGCGCCGCCTCGGACCGCACGCAGAGCCAGCGCGCCGGTGAACGAGAACAGGTTGAGCACCCGCTTGCCCTTGGCGACGCGCTCGAGCAGCCGTCGACCCTCGCGTAGATCCAAGAACAGCCCGGGCGAGACGGGCGCGGTCACATCGACCAAGAAGCGCAGGCCGTCCTCCTCGACCTCGTACTCGGGCGGCGCGTTCTTGCCGACCAGGTGCTGCGCAGGCGGACGCTTGGCGCTGTCCTCGGCCGCGACCGCGCGCGTGCGATCCTGCAGATAGATGCCGGCCGGCGAGAGCTCCTGCTCGAGCAGCGGGACTAATTGATCCAAATAACTGTCGACCGCGTTGGCGTACTTGTAGACCAGCAGGAACTCGCCGTAGCGATCGACGGCGAGGCCCGGGAAGCCGTCGCCGTCGGCGTGGATCAATCGACACGCGCCGACGAAGCCGGGCTCGACGTAGCGCTGGCGGTGCGCCAAGGCCTGGCGCAGTCGCTCGTGCATGACCTCGGCGGTCCAGTCGAACTCGAGCCGACGCGAGAGCATGCGCAGCGCGACCGCACCCTCGGGCTCATACAGCGCGTAGCCGAGGTGGTTGCCGTCCGGATCGGCGACGGCGACCACCGCTCCGGGTGCGATGCCCTCGAGCGGACGCAGCAGCGCGTCACGAAAGATCCACGGATGGCCCGCGCGAACCCAGCGAGCGACGTGCTCGCCGACCTTGGCCCCGCGCGGACGGATGCTCGGATGAAACGCGTCGCGAGGCTTGCGACCGCGGCCCTTCGGCACGCCCTGCCTCGCGTCGGCGTGACCACGCTTGTTCACCGGAGGCTCACGCCTACCCGCGGTAGGGGCATCGTTGCGCTGCTTGCGCTGTTTGACGGCGGCCATGCGGGCGGACAATAGGCGCTTTGCCGAGCAACGTCGAACGGAGCGAGCACCCGAGTGCCACTCGGTGCCTACGCTGTTGGCGGCGACTTCCGGCGGCGGTAACCTCGGTTCTGCGCGACCGAGCGGATGCGCACAGCACGAAGACAAAGACATGGCTGCTGCTGACCGAATCGGTGAACTCCTCGTCCGCGAGAACCTGATCTCGACCGACCAATTGCGCGAGGCGCAGAAGGACCAGCGATCGACCGGCAAGCGCTTGGCCTACAGCCTGACCAAGCTCGGGATCTTGCAGGAGACCGAGCTGACCGACTTCCTGTCCAAGCAGTACGGAGTCCCTTCGATCACGCTCGACGACTTCGAGATCGATCCCGACGTGATCAGCCTGGTGCCGCGCGAGGTCGCCAGCAAGCACGTGCTGATCCCCGTGCAGAAGGCCGGCAACAGCCTGATCGTGGCGATGGCGGATCCGTCCAACATCTACGCGATCGACGATCTCAAGTTCATGACCGGGCTCCACATCGAGCCGGTCGTCAGCACCGACGCGGCGATCGAGCAGGCGATCGAGCACTACTACAGCAAGCCGGGCGAGACCACGTCGTACACCGAGGTGCTCGGCGATCTCGACCTCGAGGACATCGAGCTGCAGGACTCGCTCGACGACGACTTCTCGGTGCTCGACAGCCAGAACGAGGCCGAGCAGGCGCCGGTCGTCAAGCTCTGCAACCTGATCTTGGTCAACGCGATCAACAAGGGCGCGAGCGACATCCACATCGAGCCCTACGAGAAGAGCTATCGGGTCCGCTACCGCATCGACGGCGTGCTCCACCACGAGATGAACCCGCCGCTCAAGCTCAAGAACGCGATCACCTCGCGCTTCAAGATCATGTCCAACCTCGACATCGCCGAGCGTCGGCTGCCGCAGGACGGACGCATCAAGATCAAGCTGGCCAAGGGCCGCGAGATGGACTTCCGGGTCTCGTGCCTGCCCACGCTCTACGGCGAGAAGATCGTCCTGCGGCTGTTGGACAAGGAGAACCTCCAGCTCGACATGACCAAGCTGGGCTTCGAGGACGCGCCGCTGCGCGACTTCAAGAGCGCGATCCATCGGCCCTACGGCATGTGCCTGGTCACCGGACCGACCGGCTCGGGCAAGACCACGACGCTGTACTCGGCGCTGTCCGAGCTCAACACCGAGGGCGTCAACGTCTCGACCGCCGAGGATCCGGTCGAGTTCAACCTCGCGGGCATCAACCAGGTGCAGA
>DATLLB010001136.1:0-12759 GCA_035538075.1 Enhygromyxa sp. | reverse complement strand
GGCGTGCGACCCTGGCAGATCCTCGCCGAAGCCGAAGCGCCCGACGGGGCCAAGCTGGTGCTCAGCCGTCGCGGTGACGAGTACCTGATCCGCGCGGGCGGCTACGACCTGATGTCGAGCCGCGACGACAGCTCCGCGCGTGCGCTGGCGGAGATCGGCTGCGCCGGGTTGAAAACCCGAGCGTGCGCACGGGTGCTGATCGGCGGGCTGGGCATGGGCTACTCGCTCGCGGCTGCGCTCGAGCAGCTGCCGGCCGACGCCGAGGTCGAGGTCGTCGAGCTGGTCGCCGCGGTCGTCGAGTGGAACCGCGGCGAGCTCGGGCAGCTGGCCGGGCGACCGCTCGACGATCCCCGCACGCGCGTGCACATCGGCGACGTGGGCTCGCGCATCCGATCGCAGCGGGCCGAGTACGACGCGATCCTGCTCGACGTCGACAATGGCCCCGATCCGCTCGCCCACGATCACAACGCGGCGCTGTACGGCGTGGCCGGCTTGCGCGAGGCTCATCGCGCGCTGCGTCCCGGCGGTGTCTACGGGGTCTGGTCGTACTCCGACGCCGGCGAGTTCGCCCGTACGCTCGCGCGGGCGGGCTTCTCCGCCTCGGTGCAGCGAGTGCCCAACCGCGGGCGGGATCGCGGCCGCACCCACGCGATTTGGCTGGGTCGCGCCCGTCCGGACGGACGGCGTGAGAGCGGCGGCGCGTGAGAGTTGGCGCCGATTGACAGCGCTGAAAACCTGACGCACCGTCCCGCGATGCCAAAGGTCCGTCGCGCGTCGCTCGTGCTCATGTCCCTGGTCGGGACGCTCTCCTTGCTCGCTTGCGATCCGCCGCCGCCGAAGGCCGAAGGTGGTGATGGCAAGGCGGCCGAGGGCGCCAAGACCAACGAGGTCGCGGCTGCGCCCGCAAGCGGCGACGCGACTTCGTGCGCCACGCTCGCGACCAAGCTGTGCGAGCGCGCGGGCGCGGAGAGTGCGACCTGTGCGTCGGTCAAGAAGACCACCGAGTTGTTCTCGGCCGGGACCTGCGACGTGGCGCTGGCCGACATCGAGTACAGCTACCAGCAGGTCGCGGCGGCCGGGAAAGCCTGCACCGATCTGGCCGAGCGGCTGTGCAAGGATCTCGGCCCCGACACGCAGACCTGCGAGCTGGTCAAGACCGAGACCCCGAAGATGCCGCCCGAGCAGTGCGAGGGCATGGTCGCCGAGTACGACCAGGTGCTCGCGCAGCTGGTCCGCATGGAGGCCAAGAACAAGCCGCTGCCCGAGGACAAGGTCGCGAAGATGGCCGCGGGTGATGTGCCCGCGTACGGCCCCGCCGACGCCAAGGTCACCGTCGTCGAGTTCTCCGACTTCCAGTGCCCCTACTGCAGCGTCGCCGCGACGGCCGTCACCGAGCTCAAGGAGAAGTACGGCGACCGCGTGCGCTTCGTGTTCCGCCAGTACCCGCTGAGCTTCCACAAGGAGGCCCACCTGGCCGCGCAGGCCTCGTTGGCCGCCAACGCCCAGGGCAAGTTCTGGGAGTTCCACGACAAGGTGTTCGCCAATCAAAAGGCGCTGCTTCGTGCGGACCTCGAGAAGTACGCCGAGGAGATCGGCCTCGACATGGACGCCTTCAAGAAGGCGCTCGACGAGGGCACCTACAAGGCCGCCGTCGACGCGGAGCTCGAGCTCGGCGGCGAGGTGTTCGTCGACGGCACGCCGACCATGTTCGTGAACGGCGTGCGGGTCGCGAACGCGACCGACGTGGCAAGCATCTCGACCGCGATCGACAAGGCGCTCGGGAGCTGAGCGCTGTCTTGCCCCGCCCGCGGCCGCCATCGTTCGGGCCGCGAGCGGGCGTTCGACGGCTACGGCGCGTACTTGCGGACGTGCAGGTGTTGGTTGCCCTGCTGCGGGTCCGAGTCGTCGAACTCGTACATGAGCACGAAGGCCGAGCCGTCGCTCCCGGCGACGGCGGTCGCGGCCAGTCCCGGCCAGAAGCCGCGGTCGGTGCCCAGCACCTCGCCGTCGGCGGAGACGTGGAGGACGATCGGTTGCTGGATGATGTAGTTGGTGCCCTCGCTGCCGCCTGACTCGCCGCCGGTGACGAACAGCGAGCCGTCGGACAGTCGCGCGATGCCGGTGAACACCTCGTCGGTCGGACCTTCCGTCGTGCCACACCACGCGGTCGCACGATCGTAGCGACCCTCCCAGGCGAGCCCCATCTGGCCGATCTGTTTGATGTAGCCGTGCGGCAAGCCCTGCTCGTCCCAGTTCTTCGCCGCGCCCACGCTCGCGACCGTCTCGTCGTCGAGCGCCACGAGCCCGTGCACCCACTGCGCGTCAGCGACCCCCTGCGTCCCCGTCCAGGTCGGGAACAGGTCGAAGTTGGTCCAGGAGATCGTCGTGGTGCTTGCGAGCGCGACGGTGTCGCCGCTGGGTGAGACCGCGATCTGCAAAGTGAGCGCGATCGGGCCCATGGATGTCACCCCGCCAGCGGCCGAGACCCGCAGGAGTTGGCCTGGCTCGAAGTTGTCGGCGGGATTGAGCGCGACCATGACTCCCGCCTCCATTGCCGCGATCGTCGATTGATAGGCCGTGTACGGCCCGAGCTCGACCGTCCACAGGTGCTCGCCGCCGCTCGACATCGCCGACAACGCCTGCACGTCGTCGTCCTGCCAGATCGCGTAGATGGTCCCGGACGCGTCGACGTCGACGTCCCAGACATAGCCGTCGATCGCCGGCTGCGTGAGCTCGTCGATCAGCTCGCCATCCGGCGAGATCCAGACCATTCGTGGCGGCGCATCGGACCCACCGATCAGCGCCACCAGCTCGTCGTCAGGTAGCCGCAGCAGGTGGGTGAAGCCGGTGTTGGGCCCGTCGTGCCCGAGGTCGAGCGTCCACTCGATGTCCAGCGGCGGCGCGTCGTGGCCCCAGCCGGTCGCACACTCGACCTCGCACGCGGGCAGCGGATGATCGAGCGGCTCGCTGCCGCCGCCGAGGTTGGTGCCCTGCACCACGCATGCGTTCGCGGCTTCGCCGTCGCCATCACCATCGCCGCCATCACCATCGCCATCGCCGTCACCATCACCGCCATCACCATCACCATCGCCATCGCCGTCCCCGTTCGCGTCGGTCTCATCGCCGCTCTCGAGCTCGTCAGCCCCGTCGCCGCCCTCGAGCTGTTCGACCCCGAGCTCGCATCCGGCGATCATCACGATCGGCACGAGCGCCCACTGTTGCATCATCCGCGACATCTTCATTGTTGCTCCTCGTTCGACGCTTGATGTCCGGTGCTCGGCGAAGTGTTGTCGTCGCTAGAAGGTGTACTTGCGGACGTGCAGGTGTTGCTCCGTGTTCCACGCAGTGAACCGGTGCATCAGCGCGTAGGCTGAGCCGTCGCTACCGGCGACAGCAGCCACCGCCTCACCCTCCCAAAACCCGCGGTCGGTGCCCAGCACTTCGCCACCCGCGGAGACGTGGAAGACGATCGGTTGCTGGAAGATGTAGGGGGTGTCCGGGCTGCTGCCAGTCTCGCTACCGGCGACGATCAGCGAGCCGTCAGTCAGTCGAGCGATGTCGGCGAACTCCTCGTCCGTCGGACCCATCTGGCCGCACCAACCGGTCGCGCGATCGTAGCGGCCCTCCCAGACGAGCCTCATCGGTCCGACCTGCTTGATGTAGCCGCGCGCGAAGCCGTCGCCCCAGCTCCTCGACGTGCCCACGTTCACCACGGTTTCGTCGTCGATCGCCACGAGGGCGCGCAGCCAATGTACGTCGGCGATCCCCACGATCGACGTCCAGCTCAGCTCCGACAAGTTCGCCCAGCGGATTGTGGTGTTGCTTGCGACCGCGACGGTGTCGCCGCTGGGGGAGAGCGCGATCTGCTGAGTGTGTGGGATCGGTAGCAGGGTTGTGACCTGGCCGGCGGCCGAGACCTGCAGCAGTTGGCCAGCTTCGAGCTGGGTGGGGGCATTGAGCGCGACCAGGACTCCCGAGTCCATCGCGTCGATGGTGGTCCCGTAGGATTCTTGCGGCCCGAGCTCGACGGTCCATAGGTGCTCTCCGCTGCTCGACAAGGCGGTCAGCGAATGCGTGTCGTCGTCCCGCGAGAGCGCGTAGACGGTCCCGGCCGCGTCGACGTCCAGGTCCAAGACCTCGCGGTCGATCGCCGGCTGCGTGAGCTCGGCGAGCAGCTCTCCTTCGGCTGAGGCCCAGACCAGCCGCGCGGGCGCATCGAGCCGGGCGATCAGCGTCAGCAGCTCGTCGTTGGGCATGCGCGCGAGGTAAGTGTAGCCAGTGAAGGCCCCGAGCTCGTGCTCGAGGTCGAGCGTCCACTCGACGGCCAGCGGCGGCGCGCCGTGGCCCCAGCCCGTCGCACACTCGACCTCGCACTCGGGCAGCGGATGATCGAGCGGATCGCTGCCGCCGTCGATGTTGGTGCCTTGCACGACGCACTCGTCCGAGGGCGCGTCACCGTCACCGTCGCCGTCGCCCTCACCGCTCTCGAGCTCGTCGGTCGCGTCGCCGCTCTCAGGCTCGTCCGCTTCGTCGCCGCCCTCGAGCTGCTCGACCCCGAGCTCGCATCCAGCGAGCATCACGCTCGACGCGAGCGTCCATCGTTGCATCCACGACGTCTTCACGGTTGCTCCTCCTCCGATGCTCGATGTCCGTCGCTCCAACAGACCGCGCGCAGCTGCACGGCCGAGCGCGAGCTCGGGTGCGCGGCCACCCACGCCTCGGCCCGTGCGCGCGCTCGCTCGGGCTGATCGAGGTTGCACAGCGTACCGACCTCCAGCGCGATGCGATGGGCGTCGAGCGCTGGCGGCCACGCGGCGTCGCTCTCGAGCAGCGCGAGCGCAGCCTCGGCGTCGCCTTCGACGAGCGCCTGACGAGCACGGTCGAGGTGATCGAGCGCGGCCGCGGTGTCGAGCGGCGCGGGCTCGGACCGCCTGGCCGCGGGCGGCTTCGCGTTGATCACGATCGCAGGCTCGGGTGCGGGCTCCGGTTCGGCATTCATGAGCTCGGACGCCGCGACGATCGACGTGCGTGCTTCAACCACGGAGGCAGTCACCGGCGCCGCTTCAATCGCCGGCTCGCGGTCGCTCACGAGCAAGCCGGCCCCAACCACCACGCCCGCGCCACAGGTCACCGCCAGCAGCCCGCGTGCGCTCGTCAGCCAGCTCGTCCACCCGCTCGCGCTTGCGCTCGCGCTGGTCGGCAGCTCGAGCGAGATCGCCAGCAACGCCAGCCCGCGCGCTCGCATCTCGCTCGGCGCCCGCTCGTTGGCCGCCGCTGTCACCAAGGGCTCGCGCTCACGCTCGAAGCGAGCCTCGAACGCGTGCCGAGCCGCTCGCAGGCGCGAGCGCACGGTGTTGTGGTTGAGCCCCAGCGCGGTCGCGATCTCGGACCCACGCATGCCCTCCAGCTCGGCGAGCACGAACACCGCGCGACGATCGGGGTCGAGCTCGCGCAAGAATTCGTCGAGCAGCCGCAGGCCCAGGGTCGCCTCGGTCTGCGCGCGGTCTTGCGGGTGCAGTGACTCGCGCTGCTTGAACGCCTCGAGTCGCGCACGGCGACGTCGCTCGCCTCGCGCATGGTTGCGCAGCACGTTGTGGAGGATCGCGAACAACCACGTCGACGGCCGCGCACCGCCGGCCTCGAAGTGGGTCTGATCGTACCGACGCAGCGCGACCACGAAGGTCTCCTGCACGATGTCCTCCGCATCCTCGGGCGCGGCGCCGAGCCGCAGCGCGCAGCGCCACACGAAGTCGTAGTGGTCGGCGTAGAGCTGCTCGAACCCCGAGGGCAGCACGCATGCGGGCCTGGCGGTCGCGGCGATGGACATGGGCGGCCTTGATGTCCGCGCTACTCCGGTTTGATCCCGGCGCGCTTCCTTTTTTTGAGCTCGCGCGCCTCGAAGGTCAGGCGCAGCACGCCCATGACCGGCGGGACCCGAAAGCGCACGCCCGGCGAGTGGACCTCCCAGGCCGGACGGACCAGCGCCGCGTGAGCCCCGACGCCGAGCCCGATCGCCAGATCTCCGCGGACCAGCAGCAACACGCGTGCCTCGACGCCGGCGTGCGCCCACGGCTTCGTGCTCCGTCGCTCCTCGATCGTGCCGACCGCTCGCACCGACATCGCGCCCACGCCCGCGCTCGCGCACAGCGGCACATGCACGCGTCGTGTTTGCGGTACGCCGCACAGGGCCGAGGTAAAGCCGAGCGCCCACAGATCACCGCCGACCTCGGAACCGGTCGCGCGGAAGCGTCCGCCAAACCACCCGTTGACGCTGCTGTGCCAGCGCAGGCGCCCGCGCTCGAGCGCGCCCTCGAGCTCGACGCCGCCGCCAGGGTCCGGAAACAGGCCGACGAAGGTGGTTGCGCCCACGCCCAGCGCTCCGCGGATCGGCGGTCGATCGCGGGCAGGAACGGCGAGCTCGAGCGGTCCAAAGTCGAGGACTGCATCGGTCGTGTCGAGCTCGGACGCGGGCGGCATGCTCTCCACCGCGATGACCTGCGGCTCCTCGACCACCTGCGGCCGCTGGACTTCGACCGCGCGATGCAGCTGCTGCGCCGCCGCATCGCCATCGTGGCCGGGGTCCGACCGAGGCCACGCATACAGAAACGGATCGATCGCACCTGCGATCAGCAGCGCCGCGTGATCGAGCAGCCGCTCACAGCTCGGGGCCGCGAGCTCGTGCTGCTCGGTGCCCGCCTGCGAGGTGATCTCGAGCTCGAGCCGCAGCCCGACCGGCCCGGCGTCGAGCAGCCTCACGGCAGCATCGACCGTAGCGAGCTCGGTCGCCTCGACGTGCAGGTAACTTGCGATCGCCCGCTCGAGATCCTGCTGCGCGCCCGGACAGACCTCGCTCTGCGACCACGCGATGGTCGGGGTCGCCCCACCAAGGCCGAGCAGGAGCAGCGAGAGCGGCAGCGCCGGGACCAAGCCCGCTGAGTCTGGCCTGAACCGCGCGCCGGATCGAGGCGCTCTCGCACTTGGGCGTGCGATACTCCGGCCGATGCCCCGCGCGTGCGCGCCCTTGCGAGTCTCGGCGAGCCTGCTGCTGCTCGCGGCCTGCGACTCGGGCACCGGCCAGGGTCTGAGCACCGACGACCCGATCGACGAAGCTCGCCTCGATCGCAGCGAGCCGGTCGGCGAGTGCGGCTATCCGGGCCCCGGTCCCAACGGCTACGGCCCCGAGCTCGACCAGCGCATCGCCAACTTCACGCTCGTCGATTGCGAGCTCGAGCCGGTCGACTTCGCCGACTTCGGGTCGAGCAGGAATTCGTCGGCCCACGTGAAACTCTGATCGAGCCAGATCGGAAACCCGAGCGGCTCATTGAACAAGTCGTCGCGCCAAGTCCGACAGAAGCTCGAGGTCGGCGCCGGTTGGTGCGAGCCCTGCAAGGACGAGACCGCCGAGCTGATGCCCGAGGTGTTCGAGCCGCTGCACGATCAGGGCCTCGCGATCGTGCAGGTGTTGTTCGAGGATGACCAGGCCATGCCGCCGACCTCGAGCTTCTGTCGGACCTGGCGCGACGACTTGTTCAATGAGCCGCTCGGGTTCCCGATCTGGCTCGATCAGAGCTTCACGTGGGCCGACGAATTCCTGCTCGACCCGCAGTCGGCGACGCCGGTCACCATGCTGATCGACGCCAACGGCAACATTCGCTGGAAGGTCGAGGGCCAAAACCCGCCCGACACCTACGAGCAGGCGTTGCTGGTGCTTTCCGATCCCTACGGAGACTGACCATGCGCTTCGCTCTCTCGCTGCTGCTCTCGCTCGCAACCACTTCGCTGCTCGCCTGCGATGGCGCGACCGCCAGCCCCGGCGACGCGGCCGGCGTCGCGCTGTTTCGGCTGCCGGACGTCGACGGCAACGAGGTCGAGGTCACGACCGTGGCCGGCGGTCGCACGGTGCTCGCGTTCTGGGCCACGTGGTGTCAGCCGTGCCAGAGCGAGCTCGGCGAGCTCGACAGCCTCTACGCCGATCTGCGCGCGCGCGGGCTCTCGGTCTACGCCATCAACGTCGACGATCCCAGCACCGTCTCGCAGGTCGGCAGCTGGGTCGCGCGCGAGGGCTATCGGTTCCCCGTGCTGCTCGACACCGAGAGTGAGATCCTCACTCGCTATCACCCGCGCAAGGAGATTCCCTTCTACGTGGTGCTCGACGGCGACGCGCGGGTGGTCGAGGATCATCAGGGCTACACGCCCGGGGACGTGGATGCGCTGCGCACCCGGCTCGAGCAGGCGCTCGCCGAGTGAGCCCGATCTGGCTGCTCGCGCTGCTGCTGGGCTCGCCGCCCCAGCGATCCAGCGAGCAGCCGCCCTACAAATTGCTCGAGGCTCCGCGCATCCCTCCGGCCGGCCCGGTGCAGCCGTGGGTGATGCTCGATAGCTGGACGGAGTGGTTCAACGAGAACTACGACGGCATCGAGGACAACGAGGGCTTCGTCAGCCTCGTCAATCGCCTCAACTTCGGCCTGGATTCGCGCCTGCCCAGGGGCGTGGGCCTGAGCTTCGCGAGCCGCATCGACACGCAGAACCTATGGTTTCCGCGCGGCCCGATCTGCACGCCCGGCGAGACCTGTCGATTCCGCGATGATTATCGGCTGGAGCGGCTGAGCCTGCGCCTGACCAGCCGCTTCGTCGACGTGACCGCGGGCGACTTCAACGTGCAATTCGGTCGCGGCATCGCGCTGAGCGTGCGCAACGTCGATCAGCTCGGCATCGATCCCACGCTCAAAGGTGGCCGCGTCGATGTGCACAGCAAGCCGCTCGAGTTCACCGCCTTCGCCGGCCAGACCAACCGGGCCAACAGCGACTACGCGACCCGGCAATTGATCGAAGATCCCGGCTATCCGGCCAAGTGCACGATCGATCGCCCGGATCACTCCGCGTGGCAGATCGGCAACCCGATCTGGACGACCTGCTCGGACCTGGTCACGGGCGCGCGGATCGAGGGCAAGCTCCCGGCCAAGCTGCGGCTCGCGGGCCACTACGCGTACATCGACTTCGGCGAGCAGATCGCCTCGGGCCTCGACGAGAGCATCCACGTCGCCGGCGGCGATCTCTCGGGCAAGCGCATCGCCGAGCGCTGGGATCTGTTCGTCGGCGGCGCCGCGCTGGTCCGCCAGCGCGACGCGCCCGAGCTCGACGTGCCCGCGCTCGAGGGCGTCGACTACATCGGTCACGCCGTATTCGTCGCCAACAATTTCTACATCGGCGACGGCACGACCCTGCTGATCGAGGGCAAGCACTACCGCGACTTCCTGCTCGCGGTGCAGCCGACCCGCATCCAATACAGCGACGCACCCACGCTCGAGCGCGAGGATCAGCAGGTCCCGGGTAACTTCAACTCGACCGGCGGACGCGTGCGCCTCGATCACACCTGGCAGCCGCTCGGCCTCACGCTGTTCGCCAACGCGATGGCCTACGCGTTCGCCGAGAACCTGAAGCAGGATCCATTCGCGCGCGCCGACGGCCTGGTGGCCACGCACGGCTACGCTGGCGCGATCTATCGGCGCCCGCGAGCCACCGCGCAGGTCAGCTTTGGTTATCGCTACGAGTACCACCAGGACGACGGCCGCTTTCGCCGTCGCTTCCCGCACGGCGAGCTGTACGTGAATGTCCCGCTGGCCAACACGCGCGGGCTCGTGCACTCGGCCTCTTTTCGCTTCGAGGCCCGCTTCGAAGACAAGCAGGTGACCGGCTTCGCCGACGAGCGGTTTGTCTACGGTCAGACGATCCTCGGCTACGCGCTCGCGCCCTATCTACAGATCGCGTTCATCGGCGGGTTCTCGACCGAGTTTCCGGCCTTGCCTGGCGCCGTCGATCTGACGCGCGAGCTCTGCGATCTCGAGGCCGGCGATCGCTGCAAGCCGCACCTGTGGCCCGGCGCCGAGCTCAAGCTGACGATCGCGGGCAACAACTTCGTGCGCGTGTTCGCGGGCCGGCAAGTCGGCGGGCGCGTGTGTGTGAATGGCTCATGCCGCACGCTGCCGGACTTCGAGGGCGTGCGCGCCGAGCTGGTGCTGAGCTTTTAGGGGCGCGTGAGCGTAGGGGTGCGTGAGCGAGCGGCTACGCTGGCGCCGCCGAATGTTCGTGGACGCTAGGGCCGAGCGAGGCTAGAACACGTCCCCCATGCGCCCCAAGGTCCTCGTCACGGCTGCACTGACCTACGCCAACGGCCCCGCCCACCTCGGTCACGTCCTCGAGGCGATCCAGACCGACGTGTACGTGCGCGCCCGCAGGATGCTCGGGCACGACGTGATCTTCATGTGGGCCGACGACACCCACGGCACGCCCATCCAGGTGCGCGCGCGGAAGGAAGGGATCGAGCCGGAGGCGTTGATCGCCAAGGCCTACGAGGAGCATCTGCAGGCCTACAATGGCTTTCAGATCGGCTACGACATCTTCTACACGACGCACAGCGAAGAGAACCGCAAGCACGCGGGGATCATCTTCGAGGCGCTGCGCGAGCGAGGTGACATCGAGATCGAGGAGGTCGAGCAGCTCTTTGACGAACAGGCGCAGATGTTCCTGCCCGATCGCCTGGTCAAGGGCACTTGCCCCAATTGCAAGACGCCCGAACAATATGGCGACTCCTGCGAGGTCTGTGGGGCGACGTACAATCCCACCGATCTCATCGATCCCTACTCGACGATCTCGGGAGACAAGCCGGTCCTGCGTACGTCCCAGCACCTGTTCGTGCCGCTCGCCCGGCACGAGGCGTTCCTGCGCGAGTGGTTGAAGCCGGTCGAGCAGGGCGGCAACACGGTCTTGCAAGATAGCGTGCGCAAGTTCGTGCTCGATTGGATCGACAAGGGCCTGCGCAAGTGGGACATCTCCCGCGAGGCGCCCTACTTTGGGTTCGAGATCCCCGGCTTCCCGGGCAAATACTTCTACGTGTGGTTCGACGCGCCAATCGGTTACATCGCCGCGACCGACAAATGGTGCCAGGAGCACAATCAGAAGGTTGAAGATTGGTGGAAGGCGGAGGCCGGGCGTGGGGACGGTCAAGTCGAGATCGTCCACGTGATCGGCAAGGACATCACGTACTTCCACTGCCTGTTCTGGCCGGCGATGCTGCACGCCGCCAACTACACGGTCCCCTCGCGCGTGCAGGTGCACGGCTGGCTGACGATCAACGGCGACAAGATGTCGAAGTCGCGCGGGACCTTCATCCTCGCCAACACCTTCCTCGAGCACATCGACCCCGCCTACCTGCGCTACTACGTGGCCGCGCGGCTCAACCATTCGCAGGACGACATCGATCTCTCGATGGTCGACTTCGTCACCCGCGTCAACGCCGACCTCGTCAACAAGGCCGCCAACCTGGCCAGCCGCAGCATCAAGCTGATGTGGTCGCAGCTCGGCGGCACGCTCGGCGAGGTGCCCGAGGATGCGCAGCAACTGCTCGCCGACGCGCGCGCGAAGCTGGCCGAGATCCCGGGCCACTACCTCGAGTTCGACAGCGCCAAGGCGCTGCGTCTGGCGATCGAGATGGTCGAGGCCTGCGACGTCTACATCAACGCGAACGAGCCGTGGAAGGTGATCAAGACCGACCCCGAGCGCGCCCGCTCGGTCCTCACCGTCGGCGCGCAGGTGACCAAGCTGGTCGCGGCCGCGTTCAAGCCGGTGCTGCCGCTGTGGGCCGCCAAGGTCGAGCGCATGCTGAAGCTCGAGCACCCGCTCGACTTCCACAACGCTGGCGTGCCGCTGCCGGCCGGCCTGAAGCTGGGCGAGTACGAGACGCTGGCCGAGCGGCTGAACGTCAAGCAATTCGAGGCGCTGATCCAGGCCAGCATGGAGGATGTGGCCGCCGATCGTGCGCTCGGCAGCACGCCCGAGGACAAGCCGAAGTTCGATTACGAGGTCGAGCCGCTCGCCGCCGAGGCCAGCATCGACGCGCTCGCGGCGGTCGATCTGCGCGTCGGCAAGATCGTCGAATGCGCCCACGTGCCCAAGGCCGACAAGCTGCTGCGGCTGACCGTCGACCTCGGGCCGCTCGGGCAACGCAACATCTTCTCGGGCATCGCCAAGAGCTACAAACCCGAGCAGTTGCTCGGCAAGCACGTGGTGGTGTTCGCCAACCTCGCGCCTCGCAAGATGCGGTTCGGTGTGAGCGAGGGGATGATCATGGCCGCGGGCGCCAGCGATGACGCGGTGACCGTGCTCGAGCTGGATCCGCGCTCGCGGCCCGGCGACAAGATCAGCTGAGCCGCTGGGCATGGCCAAGCCGACCCATCAGTGGGAGACGCGACAGCACCGGGCGCTGCGGCTGCCCGATCGGCCCGCGCGTCTTGCTGCGGACGCGCGAGCCGAGGCGTTCGTGCTCGAGTTCGCCGACGGACGCGTCGGCGCGGCCGAGTGCGGGCTCGCGGTGCAGTACGTCGATGAGCACGGCGCGGCGGATCCCGATCTGGCGCACGCCGTCAGTGCGTGGCTGATCGCTCGCGGTGCGCGAGCGATCAACTTGTGCCGGGCCGATGACGGCGAGCCGATCGCAACCGGTCGGATCGGCCCCGAGCAGCTCGGGGTCGCGCCCGATCAAAGCTTCGCCGGCCCAATCGTCTCGATCTGCCCGTCGAACGCCGAGGCCGTCTGGGCGCTCGGCTGCTTCGATCGCGTGATCGCCTGCGAGGACAGCTCCGACTTCCCGCCCGAGGTCGAGTCGCGCGAGCGACTCGGGCCCGATCTCGGCCCCAACCTCGATCGCATCGCCGAGCTGACCGAGCCACCCGGCGCGCTGGTGATCTCGTCGCTGTCGGTGCC
>DATLLB010001135.1:0-4121 GCA_035538075.1 Enhygromyxa sp. | reverse complement strand
GCGCAGCAGCTCGGCGTGCTCGGGCCTGACCTCGCCCAGGATGCGCACGCCGAGCCCCGGGCCGGGGAACGGATGGCGGTAGACCATCTCCTGCGGCAGGCCGAGCGCGATGCCGAGCTCGCGCACCTCGTCCTTGAACAGCTCGCGCAGCGGCTCGACCACGCGCATCTTCATGCGCTCGGGCAGCCCGCCGACGTTGTGATGGGTCTTGATCGTCGCCGAGGGTCCGCGGGCGCTGACCGACTCGATCACGTCCGGATACAACGTGCCCTGCACGAGGAAGTCGGCGCCGCCGAGCTTGTGGGCCTCCTCGTCGAAGACCTCGATGAACGTGGCCCCGATGCGCTTGCGCTTGACCTCGGGATCGGTGACGCCGGCCAGCTGCGCCAAGAAGCGCTCGCCTGCGTCGGCGACCACCAGCTTGTTGTGCAGGCGACCCGCGAACATGGCCTCGACCTGCGCGCGCTCGTCTTTGCGGAGCAGACCGTTGTCGACGAAGATGCAGTGCAGACGCTCGCCGATCGCCTGCTCGACCAGCGCGGCGGCGACCGACGAATCGACCCCGCCCGAGAGCCCGCAGATCACCGTGCCTGACGGACCGACCTGCTCGCGGATGCGGACGACCGCCTCCTCCACGAACGCGCCCATCGACCAGTCGCGGGCGTAGCCGCAGAGGTCGAGGAATTTCCCGAGCAAGTGCGTGCCGCGGCGCGTGTGGCTGACCTCGGGGTGGAACTGCACTGCCCACATTCGATCGTCCCCACCGACGATCGCCGCGTGGGCACAGTTGCGCGAGTGCGCGACGCTGCGAAAGCCCGGCGGCAGCTTCTCGACCTCATCGCCGTGCGACATCCAGACCGGCTCTTCGTGACCGACCTGCGTGGGCCCGTCGGGCGCGATGTCGGTCATCGGCCCGCTGGGATCGTCGACCGAGATCAACGCATGCCCGAACTCGCGCTGCTTCGCGCGACCCACCTGGCCGCCGAGCTCGACGACCATCACGTACATGCCGTAGCAGATGCCGAGCACAGGCACGCGCCCGTCGAACACCCACTCGCGCACGGCTTCCGACAGGCGCGGCGACTTGGGCTCGTAGATCGAGTCGGGCCCGCCCGAGAGGATGATGCCCTTGGGGTTCAGCGAGCGCAGCTTCTCGAGCGGGGCGTCGTACGGGAGGATCTCGGCATAGACGCCGAGCTCGCGCACGCGACGGGCGATCAGCTGGGTGACTTGCGAGCCAAAGTCGAGGACGAGGAGGGTCTCGTGCATTCGGAACACTTCATCCGGGAGTAGTCGCCTACTCCATCCGGTAATTGGGAGCTTCTTTGGTGATGATCACGTCGTGGACATGGCTCTCGCGCAGGCCCTGGCTGGAGATCCGCCGGAACACCGCCTTGCTCTGCAGCTCGGCGATCGTCGCCGCGCCCACGTAGCCCATGCCCGCACGCACGCCGCCGATCAGCTGAAACAGGCTGTCGCCGAGCCGGCCGCGATACGGCACGCGGCCCTCGATGCCCTCGGGCACCAGCTTCTGCTCCTCCTCGACGCCGCCCTGGAAGTAGCGATCCTTCGAGCCGTCCTTCATCGCGCCGATCGAGCCCATGCCGCGATAGACCTTGTAGGAGCGGCCCTGGTAGAGCACCAGCTCGCCCGGCGCCTCGTCGGTGCCGGCGAGCAGGCTGCCGATCATCACCGACTGCGCTCCGGCAGCGAGCGCCTTGACCACGTCGCCCGAGTACTTGATCCCGCCGTCGGCGATGATCGGCACGTCGGTCTTCTTCGCCGCGACGGCGACGTCCATGATCGCGCTGATCTGCGGCACGCCGACGCCCGCGACCACCCGCGTCGTGCAGATCGAGCCCGGCCCGATCCCGACCTTCACCCCGTCGACGCCGGCTTCGACCAGCGCCATGAAGGCCGCCGCGGTCGCGATGTTGCCGGCGACCAGCTGCAGGTTGGGAAACTCCGAGCGGATCGCCCGAACCATGTCGATCACGCCCTTGCTGTGGCCGTGGGCAGTGTCGACGACGATCACGTCGACGCCCTGGGCCTCGAGCGCGGCGACTCGCTGCATGGTGTCGGCCGAGGTCCCGACCGCCGCGCCCACGCGCAGGCGCCCGTCGGAGTCCTTGTTGGCCAGCGGATAGCTGTCGGCCTTGAGGATGTCCTTGACCGTGATCAGCCCGAGCAGGTTGCCGGTGTGATCGACGACCAGCAGCTTCTCGATGCGGTGCTGGTGGAGGATCAGCCGCGCCTTGCCGGGCGCGACGCCCTGCGGGACCGTGATCACGTCTTTCGTCATCACGTCCGAGACCGCGCGATCGAGGTTGGTCTCGAACCGAACGTCGCGGCTCGTCAGGATGCCGAGCGGCTTGCCGGGCGTGCCGGGGTTCTCGACCACCGGGAGGCCCGAGAACCCGTGCTGCTCCATCAGCCGCAGCGCCTCACGCAGCGTCGCGTCGGGGCGGATCGTCAGCGGATCCGCGACCATGCCCGACTCGCTCTTCTTGACCTTGCGAATCTCGCGGGCCTGCTGCTCGATCGAGAGGTTCTTGTGGACGATGCCGATGCCGCCCATCCGCGCCATCACGATCGCCGTCTCGGCCTCGGTGACCGTGTCCATCGCCGCCGAGCAGAGGGGAGCCTTGAGCTCGATCCCGCGGGTCAGGCGGCTCGCCACCTCGACGTCGCGCGGCAGCACTTCGCTGTAGCCGGGCTCGAGCAAAACATCATCGAAGGTCAGGGCTTCGCGGATCTCGGAGATGCTCATCGTCCCTCGCTCCGTGGCCGCCGTGTGCGCGTCGGCGGCTTGGAATTCCCGGGAGTATAGGGAGCGAGCGCGCCGAAAAACAGGCGGGCGCAGTGAGCTTCACGGCGATCGCTGCCCGTTCGGCGAGGATTTGCCGGCACGGGCGCGTGCTCACGTCGAGCCGATCCCGCCCGCCCTACTTGCACTTGCCCGCGTCGAGGAACCCCTGCGCCTTGCTGAGCGCGCGCGGCATCGGCTTGTCACTCTGCTTGTCCCACGCGAGCTGTGACGCGAGCGCATCCCACTGCGCGCGCGCATCCTTGCAGCGCTTGGCGGCGACCAGCGCTTCGATCTTGTACGTCTGAGCCGCCTGCGAGCCAGGCTCGATCTCCAGCGCCTTGTCGAACTGCACGATCGCCTCTTTCGCCTTCTTCTGCGCGACCAAGATGCGCCCATAGTTGACCAGCACGGGCGCTTGCTCGGGCGCAGCCTCGAGCAGCCACTGCATGTGCACCATCGCGGCGTCGGGATCGCCGAGCTCGAGCAACCCGCGGGCGACCTCCAGCCGCAGCGGCGCCGACTCGGGCGCGAGCTTGGCGGCCTGCTCGTACTCGCGGGCGGCATCCTCCGGCATCCCGTTCTTCGCAAGCAGCCGCGCGTAGAGCAGCCGCAGATCGACCCCGCTCTGCTCGGGCTCGTACTCGATCGCGCTCTTGGCAAACCCCAGCGCCTTCTCGTCGTTGCCCAGCTCCGCGTGCGCCTGCGCGAGCAGGTACGCCGTCTCGACATTGCCCGCCAAACGATCCGCGGTCTCCAGCGCCTCGATCGCCTCCTTCGTCTGCCCGAGCGAGAGCAGCACCACACCCAGCGCCTGATGTGCAGGCGCGAGGTTGGGGTCGAGCTTCAGCGCGGCCTGGAAGTGCGGCACCGACTGCTTGCGGTGCTCCAGCGTCGCGTTGTCTTGAAACGCGATCAGGTTGCCGAGCCCCGCGTGCGGCAGCGCGTCGGTGCCGTCGAGCTCGATCGCCTTCTCGTACGCCGCGCGGGCTTCTTTGTCGCGGTCGAGATAGCTGAGCGCGTTGCCGCGGACGTAGTGGAAGCGCGCGTGGTTGGGGTTCTGGGCGATCGCAGCGTCGATGGTCTCGAGCGCGCGCTCGTACTTGCCGTCGGCGAGGAGGGCCTCGGCTTCGGTGACCTGCGGATCGGCCATGCCGGAGGTGACGTCGCCGATGCCACCCGGCCCGCGACCGTCGAGCTGGCCGTCGCCGAGATCATCATCGGGGTCGGGCTCCGGGTGCTTGGTCTGGCCGCCGTCGCAGGCGAGCAGCAGCGTGGCGAGCAGGATCGACGCGCAAAGGGGGAGCCGACGCAT
>DATLLB010001134.1:0-2133 GCA_035538075.1 Enhygromyxa sp. | reverse complement strand
ACGACGGCAACGACGTCGACAACGACAACTGCAGCAACGATTGCGAGCTCAATTAGCCGCGCTGGCGGGACCGCAGATTGCAGCAGATGAGCCAACCGCTGGCTCACCATTCAGCTCGGCGTTCTGCGTTCCTCTGCGATGCTCCCCGCGACCCGTCGCCGCGCTCGTCGTCGTCGGGTCCGCACGGTCGCCAACGCCACGCCCTCGCGCTCGGCCAGCAGGCGATCCTCTTCCCCCCGCAGCTCGTGCTCGAGCGCCCGTCGTTCGTGATCCGGCAGCTCGTGTTTGTGCTGTTCGAGCAGGGCGCTGCGCTCGTGCAGCAGCACCCACGAATGTGGGCTGAACAGCGGGCTCGGACGCGGCTGTCCGCACAGCACGTCGATTCGTGCTCGCTCGCGCTGCGGCTGCTCGCGCTGGGCGAGCGCCTTGTTATGCGCGATCGCCTGCAGCCAGCGCGCGAAGCTGTCGGGGCCGGTGCGCTGATAGGACTGGATCTTGCGCAAGACCACATCGAGGGACTGCTGGACGAGATCGTCGGCGTCGGCTCGGGTGAAGCGGCTCGCGAAGTAGCGATAGAGCTCGTCGAGCACCGCCGCCCAGAAATCGTCCACCGCAAGGCCGGATCGCAGCTGCGAATCCTCGGCTCGCGCGGCAGCGAGGCGATCGTCGAGGCTCATCACCGTCGATCATACCGATTCGCTCGCGCGCGCGAACTGTCCTGACGACCACGCGCGCGACCGCACCACCACCATTCGATTGCGGTACGATCGCTTCGCCGTGTCGAAGCGTCGTGAGCCCGAGCTGCCGGAGCGCTTCGAGGTGCTCGCGGCCGATGTGCGGCGGGCGTGGGGGTTGCACCGCATCAACCCCGATCGCCACGCGCTGCATCGCATCGGTCGCTTCGAGGCGCTGCGTCGACTCGGGCAGGGCACCTACGGCGTCGTCTACAAGGTGCGGGATCCCGAGCTCGGTCGCGAGGTCGCGCTCAAGCTGTTCCCGACCCCGAGCTCGGCCGCCGCGGACGCGTTCCTGCGCGAGGCTCAGCTGCTGGCCAAGTTCTCGCATCCGCACATCGTGCGAGTGTTCGAGACCGGCCGCTACGACGACGACTTCTTCTTCGTGATGGAGCTGGTCGAGGGCTGCACCGGCCACGAGCTGATCCTCGATTGGGACGACGTCGACGAGGTGCTCGAGGTCTATGAAGCCGCAGGCGCCGGACTGGCGGCCGCGCACGCGCAATCGATCCTGCACGGCGACTTCAAGCCCTCCAACGTCCTGCTCGGCGATGATGATCGCGTGTGCGTGGCCGACTTCGGGCTCGCGCGCCTGCTGGCCGAGCACGCGCGCGTGGGCACGCTGCCGTACATGGCACCGGAAGTGCTGCGCGGCGAGGCTGGCGACGCGCGGGCCGATCAGTGGTCGTTCTGCGTCGCGCTGTGGGAGACCCTGCACGGTCTACGGCCCTTTGCGGGCGAGACAAAAGAGGAATTGCTCGCGGCGATCGAGCGCGGGCAGCTGGACGCGGGCGAGCACGCCGAGCGGGTGCCCGATGCCGTGCGAGCGGTCGTGCGGGTGGGGCTGGCGATCGATTCGGGCGATCGCTTCGCGGACATGCAGACGCTGATCGCCACGCTGCGCAAGCTCAGGGGGACGGCCGACGCGGAGCCGAGCGAGGCGGGCGGACAACGAGGGGTGTTCTTCTGGGCGATGCTGGTCAGCTTCGGGGTGATGATTGGGGCGCTCGGGTCGGCGATCTGGTTTGCGGGTCGCGAGCAGCCGGCGGCTCCGGCTCCGCGGCCGATGAGCGCGGAGCCGGCCGACGAAGCACAGCCCGTCGCGGACCCGGTGGTCGAGCACGTGCTCGGGCTGATCGCGGCGGACGAGTTCGAGAAGGCGCACGAGATCTGGGGGGAAGAGTACGAGCGCAGGTACGGAATGGGGATTCCCACCGGAGCGGATTCGCTCCGGATCGCCGACGCGTTCAGCGAGCGCGCCGCCGCCCTTGAGCAGCGAGATCCAACGCGGGCGAGGGCGGCGGCACGCGGAGCGGAAGTGTGGTCGCGAATAGCTTCCGAGGCCGAGTACTAATCCCAGCACTCCACCGTCCCGTCGGGATTTGTCGCGCCGTTGTGA
>DATLLB010001133.1:0-4107 GCA_035538075.1 Enhygromyxa sp. | reverse complement strand
TAGCGGCGAGTGACCCGCTGCAGCTCGGTCCGCGTGAAGCGGGCGGGATCGATGCGAACGCCCCCCTTCGCGCCGCCGAAGGGCAGCCGCATCAGCGCGCACTTCCACGTCATCCACATCGCCAACGCCGACACCTCGCCGAGATCCACGTCGGGGTGGAAGCGAATCCCGCCCTTGGTCGGGCCCATCGTCAGCACGTGCTGGACCCGATAGCCAAACACGGTCTCGACCTGTCCGTCCTCGCGCCGAAACGGCAGCGCCACCACCTGGCTGCGCTGCGGAAACAACAGCCGCTGCCGGACATTGTCGTCGAGATCCATCAATTGTGCGGCCTTGAGCAATTGCTGCTGCGCGAGCCGGAACATCGGCGAGTACCACTCGCCCGAGCGCGCCCGGGTCCGCTCGAGCACATAGCGGATCGAGCGAGCCAGGGTGTGGCGGCTGATGCGGCCCTTCATCAAATAGTCCTGCGCGCCGGCGTCCAAGGCCCGCATCGCCAGTGCATGATCATCGACCGCGGTCTGGACCACGACCGGAAGCCCGGGATCGACGGCTCGCACCCGGTAGAAGCTGTCTAGGCGCTGGCTGTCGGGCAGGTTCAGATCCAGGAGCAGCACATCGGGTCGGCGCTCGAGTAGCCGGGCGAGCCCCTCGTCCAGTCGACCGGCCACCTCCACACAGGCATCGAAGGTCGGCTCGTTGCGGAGCAGGTTTTGGACGAGCGCGACCTGGACGGGATCGTCCTCGATGAGGAGCACGCGAATGGGATCGTCCGACATGTTCCTCTCTCTAGCGCGACTGTGGTGCCGCGCTATGGCCATCGCCGCGAGCGCCGCGCCTGCCCACTTGCGCGAACGTGCTTCTTCTACAGTCTATAAATGAATGGCTAAAATACAGGACTCCCATCGCGAGATTCTCCGCGACAAGCTGGAAAAAGAGCTCCGCCGAATCGCCGACTCTTTCAACGGAGTCATGGGCGTACAATTCATCGATCTCACCGACGGCGTGCGGGTGGGCGTCAACGAGCGGCTGGTGTTCCCGCAGGGCAGCTCGATCAAGATAGCGATCCTGATCGAGCTGTTTCGCCAGGCCGAGTCGCGCCCGGCCCTGCTGCGCGAGCGCCAGCGCGTCACCGGGGCCACGCAGGCGGCCGGCAGCGGCATCCTCAAGCACTTCGTCGAGGGTAGCTCGGCGCTGTCGAACGAAGATCTCGCGGTCTTGATGATCGGCCTCAGCGACAACACGGCGACCGACCTGCTGATCGATGCGGTCGGCATGGACAGCGTGAACCAGACCATGGCCTCGCTCGGCGCGGCGCAGACCAAGCTGCAGCGCAAGATGGTCCGCCCGGAGGCTTCGGCGCGAGGTGAGGAGAATTTGTCGACACCGCAGGAGGCCGCCGCCCTGATGGCTCGCATCGCGCGTTGCGAGCTGCCGGTCTCGCGTGAAGCGTGCGCGCGGATCCGTCGGATCCTCGAGATCCCGCGCGGTAACGCGGTCCGCCGGGCGGTCCCGAGCGAAGTCAGCGTCGCGTCCAAGCCCGGCGGGATCGCGGGCGTCTCGGTGATCTGGGCGATCGTCGAGGTCCCCGATCGCCCGTTCGTGTTCACGGCGATGACCAACTACGGCCGCGGCGACGGTGGCGAGGCGATCGAGCGCGCCGCCCAAGCGTCATACGACTACGCGGCCCGGCTCGCGCGCGCGACCGCGTACGGGACCCGCGTGCCTACCCCTGCGGATTGCTGACGTTCGACAGGCCCCAGCCGGTCATGTCCGAGTATGTGTACGGCTGCGTCAGCTGATTGTAGATGTCGTATTGGAGCGTATCGGGGTCGATCCGAAACGCGCTCGAGACCATGTCGACCAGCCACACATAGCCATAAAAGTCGATGCTGACGCCCTTGCTCTGCCCGCCCGCCTCGGGCAGCGGGATGTTGGGCCCGAGCGCCATGGTCTCGACGTCGATCGCCTGAATGCCCAGCGTCGGCCAGGTGCCCATCCACATGTAGCCGTCGGGGTGCTCCTGGATGCCGAGGCCGGTGACACCGTTGATGATGTCCCACTGCTCGGTCTCGGGATCGAAGCGGCCAGTCCCGCCGATGTCGCCAGCGATCCAGATGCGCCCGTTGTGATCGATCGTGATCCCGTACGGATGCAGCGACTGCGGGGCCATGTGGATCTCGTAGGTCAGATCCTCGGACACGTGCACGAGCGGAAAGCCCGACACGTAGGTCATGATCCAGAAGCCGTCTTCGCCATCGACCACGCCGCCGTAGGCACCAAAGCCGCCCGCGTCGATGCCGGGGATCGGCACGGTGGCCTCGAGCGCACCGGTGTCGCCGTCGAGGCGCACGACCTCCACCACGTTGTTGGCCGTGCGGCCCGAGCTCCAGACCTTCTGATTGGAGAAGCTGCAGCTGCCCTCGTTGAAGTCGCCGGCCGTCCACGCGACCGGGCGCTGCGAGTCGTACTGCGGGAACGCGGTGTACCAGGCCACGCACTCCTCCTGGCCCCACGGCAGGATGTTGTCCTTGTTGGCCGAGGTCTGGATGCCGGGCGTGCCGTTTTGGTCCTGGCAGTCCTCGACGCGCGCGTAGACCTTGGTGATGCCACCGTTGCGGTTGGCGACCGCGACATCCCCCGAGAGGCTGACCGAGGTGCGCGAGGGTGAGCCGTTCTGATCGGGGCGCGTGATGTAGCGGCCCTCTTCGATCATGGTCTGCGTGTTGAGCTTGGTCAGCGTGCCCTGGGCGGTGTTGGAGATGTAGATGTAGGAGAACTCCGGCGAGTTGCCCATGCCGCCACCGCAGCCCTGCGCGCTGCCGTCGGCGATCGGGCTGAGGTCGAACTTGATCGGATCGTCATCTCCGCTCGGATCGCCGTCGCCAGTCGGATCGCCGTCGCCGGTCGGATCCCCGTCGCCGGGATCGCCGTCTCCCGTCGGATCGCCATCGCCGGTCGGATCCCCGTCTCCGTCCCCGATGCCGCTCTCGTCCGTGGGGCTCGAGCTGCTCGCATCACTGCGCGAGTCGTCGCTGCACGCGACGATGGTGCCGACAAAGAGGAGCGAAGTGACGGTGCGCCGCAAGACCAACATGCGCCAACGCTACCATAGGCCGCCGGCGATGCGCCGGGGACCCCTTTCCCCACCCCGCCGCGCTTCTAGCGAGCGTCGAGCGAGAGCCCGCGCTTCGCCAGCAGCTGCTTGCCGAACACCATCCGCGCCACCACATCGGTGAGCTTGGTGAAGCGGATCCAAAAACAGATGCCGATCAACCCCATCCTCGCGAGCGCCGCGCTGACCATGGTCGCGAGCGCCCCGGCGGCGGTGAACAGTCGAAACACCCACCACAGCGGGAAGCCGCGCAGCTCGTCGTAGCGTCGATGGAGGCGCCAGAGCTTGCCGAACGCAGGCAGCAAGGTCTCGAAGCGATAGCCGAGCCGATGCGCGAGCGAGTAGACGTCGAGCGACATGAACGGGACGGCAATCATGCCGCGATAGATGCTCGGGTTGAGCAGCAGCCGTAGACCGGCGAGCCCGCGATGGCGCTCGCCAGCCTCGCGGATGATCATCCAGTTGACGGCCAGGTGCGCGGCCTCGTCGCGACTGATGCGCTTGATGAAGTCGTCGAACCACGCCGAGCGCAAGGCCGGGTGACTACGCAGGAACGGCACCGTGCCGGCGTCGAGCATGGTCTCGAACACCGGGTTGGCGGTTGCGATCAGCAGGATGTCGGCGTCGGAGCGCGGATCGAGGGCGTCGAACTCGGCGAGCACCAGCGAGTTGCCGAGCCCGGGTGCGCGCAGCGGGGCCTGGTGGAGCGCGAGCAGGCGACGCAGGCCCTCGGCGTGGCGCTGCTCCTCGGCGTGGAACAGCTGGTAGAGCGTGCGCAGATCGTCGTCGTCCGCGGCGCGAGCGAGCAGCGAGAAGTTGAGGCCGGCGATCTCCTCGATGTAGATGAGCTCGTTGATCAGGCGCACGAGCGTCGGATCGAGCGGCGGCAGCGGGCCCTCCGGCCACGCGACTTCGTCGAGCTGCCACTGGTAGCCCTCGGCCGCGCGACGCAGCTTGGCCAGCGCGCGCTGGTGGGTGGGCCAGGCGAGCGA
>DATLLB010001132.1:0-2732 GCA_035538075.1 Enhygromyxa sp. | reverse complement strand
CCCCCAACCGTGGCCCTGCTGCTGATCGCAAGCACTGCCTGGGCCGGTCCACCGCCACCGCCTCCACCGAGCGACGGCGATCGCCCGGCCAGCGCTCCACCACCGCCCTCGAGCAGCTCCGGCGGCGGCGAGGCCAAGCCCCCCGCCGATCCGCTGGTCGTCGATCAGCGCACGCCCGACACCGACCTGACCGGCGTGTGGACGTATAGCCGCGGCGCCTCGCAGGGCCCCAACTACGTGCGCTCGGCCGACGAGGATCCCTTCTTCACCGTCAACCCGATCGGCTACTACCAGGGTGTCAGCATCGGCGGCGGCAACCTGCCTCCGTTCGCGCCCAAGGAGATCGGCGGCGAGTCGGCGGTTCTGACCTGGACCGGCTTCGAGCGCGGCGAGGACAGCTCGCGCGTGTTCGTACAGCTCAGCGCCTCGGTCGAGCCCGACATCTCGGTCGAGGGCCTGCGGGTATTTGTCAAGCTCCCGCGCACGTCGGTGAAGATCAAGAACAACCGGCGCAGCCTGATCACCAAGTACTTCAAGACCCCGGTCAACGAGGTCAAGATCAACCGCTCCGGCAAGGACGTGCTGATCGTCCTCGAGCTGCGCTGGGAGTCCACGCCGACCTGGCGCTTCGAGACCGGCTCCAACGGTTATCAGGTGCTGGTGCTCGAGTTCGCCGACGCGCCGAGCAACGACGCGCGCCCGCAGCCGCCCCCGAACCCGCAGCCGCCCATGCGCACCAGCGAGGACGGCGAGAGCTCGGGCGGCCCGTTCTTGCCGACGAAGTGACTGCTACTGCTGCGGACTCGGCTTCGCGCAGCGCGGAGGCGTGGATGCGCCGATCGTGCAGCGGGTCGTGAATTTCTTGTCGCTGCTGCTCTCCGCACCGTCGACGTCCTGGTCGGACGTGGTCTCGGTCCACGCGAGCGTCAGCACGTCCTCATCGTTCTCGCGCGACACCTCGAAGCTGTCGATCGTGACCGTGGTTCCACTGTCGTGGGACATCGGCGCGCCCGTGCACTCCATCAGCGCGGGCACGAAGAACCAGCCGCGTCCGTTCGCGGTCTCGATCGCTAGATCGCAGTGGCCCCCACCAGCGGCCGAGCGATTCACGACCACCAGCTCCGCGCTCGCGAGCCCGGTGGCCTCGGGCAGCGGGCCGATCTTCCGCTTGCCCTCGACCTCGTTGTTGTTCGTGTTGCACGAGCACACGTTGGCGCCCTCGTCCAACATGCTCTTGCAGTCCTCGACGACGAACTTCGACTTCGCGTCCTTGCAATAGGCCTTGATCGAGTCGAAGGGCCCGACGCCCGCGATGTCGTCGACCGGCGGAGGCTCGACGGCAGGCTCGGGCGTCGGTGGAGTGACCTCCGCGGGCGGAGGCTCTGCGGGCTTCTCCGGTTCCGGCGGGGTCGGGGTCGGCTCCGCAGGCTTGGCCGCCGCCTTGGGCGTGGGCTTCTTCTCTTCTTTCTTGTCGCATCCGCCCGCGACCAACACCGCGAGCAAGGCCGCACTGATCCATGCCGAAGTCTTCATCGGCGCGATTGTGCGCGCGTTCCACTTGCCTCGTCTAGCGAAAGCGTCACCGTTGCTTGGCGACCGGGATGCTCGGCGGAGCGATGGTCTCGCCAGCAAAGAACGCGGCCAGCAAGCCCTCGCGCTCGACCCAAGGCTCGACGCTCGAGTTGCCGAGCTTGGGGATCGCGAAGGCGTCCTCGTCGGTTCGCCAGAGCAGGTCGGCGAAGGGCGGCTTGCGGAGGTCGACGTCGCCCTCGTAGAGCCCCGAGTCGAGCCGGACCCAGCTCTCACCATAGTGGATCGTCATCCCGTCGAGCGTTCGCAGGATCCGATCGTTGCGCAGTCGAGCCCAGCGCCAGCTCGGATCGATCGCGTCGTGGCTCAGCTCGGTCCACTCGTTGGCATCGAGGGTCGCGAGCAGCTCACCGCTGCTCGGGTCGACCATCGTCTTGGGCACGCCTGCGCCGACCAGCAACGCGGCGCCGTCCTGCCGCCAGGCGAGATCCTTGAACTCCGGCTCCGGCCAGCTCGCGATGAGCTCGCCCGAGTCGAGCGCGAAGACCTGGACCTTCGCGTCGGCGATCATAGCGAGCTGCCGACCGTCGGGGTGCAGGGCGACCTGACCCGCAGGCTTGGGCAGCTCGAGGATCCGCTTGCCGTTGGTCGCGTCGAGCAGCTCGAAGCGCTCGCCCACGATCACGCCGAGGCGATCGAGGTTCGATCCGAGCGCGAGCTTGCCGAGGCGGGTGACGTCGCTGCGCTCGACCACGATCTGCTTGCTCGCGAGATCGACGATCAGCAGCTTGCCGCTGACGTCGGCCAGCGCCAACCAGCCGCTGCGGCCCCACACGACATCGGCGTAGCCGCCGATGTCGAGCTCGAGCGCGATCGATCCGTCGGCGACGTCGACCAGCGCCATCCTTCGTCCGCGACAGATCGCCAGCACGCGATCGAGCTGCGGCGCCGCGTCCAGAGCCTCGCAGCCGCCGAGCGCGACCCGAGAAGACCCGGCTCGCGCTCGGTGGCTGCGAGGCTCTGGACGCGGCCCCGCAGCTCGATCGCGTGCTTGCGATCTGTCGCGGACGAAGGATGGCGTTGGTCGACGTCGCCGATGGATCGATCGCGCTCGAGCTCGACGTCGGCGGCTACGCCGAGGTCGTGTGGGGCCGCAGCGGTTGGTTGGCGCTGGCCGACGTGAGCGGCAAGCTGCTGATCGT
>DATLLB010001131.1:0-7030 GCA_035538075.1 Enhygromyxa sp. | reverse complement strand
CCGCTCGCCTTCCACGGCGGCCGCACGCTGCCGGGCGCGGCCATGCGTCGGCGCAAGCTCTGGCTCAACGTCCACAACCTCCTGATCGAGGCCGCGATCGCCCGCTTCGGCGCCGAGCCGCTGGTTGCCGGGCTCGCGCTCTGCTGTGCGATGCTCGGCCACCTCGATCGCGCGCCCGAGGCCGGCGAGATCATGAAGTGGATCGACGAGTTCGAGCGCGCGAGCGGGGTGTCGCCATGAGCTTGCATCCGGGCGTCGCCGAGCTGCTCGCGGCGAAGCGACGCGGCAGCCTCGAGGCCTCGCGCCATCGCTTCACGGTCTCGCGCGAGGAGGCGCTGCTGCGTCTGCGCGAGCAGGTGCGTGTGCGTGGCGACGAGCGCTGGGACTGGACGCTCTACGTCGTGCGAGCTGCCAACGCGCTGAGCGAGATCGCCGAGGCCAAGCTCGAGGCCCGCGCCGACGAGCAGCTCGAGACCACCACGATCGACGTGATCACGCCGGGCATCGAGCTGACCGAGCTGAGCCTCGGTTTGGGCCTCGCCGACATTCTCGGCGGCGCGCTCGAGCCCGATCTCGGTGAGCCGCTCGGCGGCACCGAGCCCGCCCAACGACTCGCTCGCTTTCGCATGCTGATGGGCCGAGCGCTCAACGCCGCGCTCGCGCACGAGCGCGTGAGCGTGGAGCTGCTGACCCCCGCGGGCGGGCGTCGCTTCGAGCGACGCGAGCAGCTGCTCGAGGGCCGCGATCCCTACGTCGAGCGCAAGCTGCCGGGCTGCGAGGGCAAGAGCCGCTTCGTGATCCGCATGGTCGAGCCGCGCGCAGGCCTGACCTCGCGGCTCGGTCGATGGCTGCGCAGCAAGGGCGACGTGGGCGAGGAGCTGGCGACCCGCTGGCGAGCGTGGCGGCTGGCCGATCACGAGACCGGCAACGTCGACAAAGACGGCAACGTCGAGCTCGGGCCCGCGCTGCAGGCCAAGCCGGTCGAGCTCGGCACGCACGCGCTGCTCGGTCCCTGCCGCGCGCGCCCGGAGGCACCCGCGAGCTTGCGCAGCTCGCTGTGGTTGGTCCGCGACGGCGTGGTGCTGCTCGATCTCGGCCCGCTGCTGCGCGAGCAGCTGCTCGATCAGGCCAGCTTGGTCGGCTGGATCGACTGCCCGAGCCTGCGCCTGACCGCCGACGATCGCAGCGTCACGCGCGACGCCAACTTCGAATTGCTGATCGCCTGGCTCAACGACTTCGTCGCGCGCAGCGACGCCAGCGGGGCGGTGCGCTGGCCCGAGTCGCTCGCGGCGCTGGCCGGCGGCGGCCCGCAGACCGCGATGGGTGGCACGGTGAGCGCCGAGAAGATCGCCGAGGACGCTCGCCGCGGGCGCGAGTTGATCTACGTGTGGCGCAATCAAGCCGCCGCGGTGCCGGCCTACGCCAAGGCCAAGATCTTCACGCTGTGGCCGTCCGAGCTGCGGCTGCTGGCCGAGCAGTTCCCCGACCTGCGGCTGGTCCCGCTGCGGGCGTTCGGAGGGCACAGCGACTTCGATCCCGCCGATCTGACCGCGCTGCGAGCCGGCAGCTACGAGCCGCTGGTGTTGGTCAAGAACAGCCCGATCGGCGGCGAGCCGGGCGGGCTCGCGGCGGTGCTGCGGCTCTCGATCGAGGCCTACGTGCATCGGGCCCCGACCGCGACGATGGGCTTCATCGAGCTGCTCGCCTACGAGCGTCGCGTCGCGCAGGTGCGGGAGCGCAGCAAGGTGTTCCCGGGCGTGACGCTGATCTGCCGGCTCGACGCCGACGGTCCCGAGCTCGACGTCGCCGCGCTGCGTCGCGACGCGCTCGCGCTCGGCCACATCACCGAGCTGGTTCGCCAGCGCACGCTCGCGCACTGGGAGGCCTTGCTCGCGCACGTGATGCGCTGGGCCGATCCCTGGGAGACGCCGCTGCTCCGCGCCGCGCTCGACGAGCTCGGGCCCGGCAGCATCGAGCTGCGCTACCAGAGCACCGAGCAAGGCCTGCGCCTCGCCTGGCGCGACAGCGTGCTGCTCGACGTGATCGTCGGCAAGGCTCCCGACGGGCCCAAGCAGCTGCGCGACGTGCTTCGCCAGATCCGCGAGCCCGGCTTCCTGGTCGTCGCGCACGAGCACAAGCGCTACGAGCATCTGCGATCGAAGGATCCGCGCCTGCAGCCGTGGCTGCTGTCCGAGTGGGCGCGGCCGCTGGTCGAGCGCGTGGTCGGTCGCGCGGTCGTGCTCGAGATGCCGGTCGTGCCCGAGGCCCATCCGCTGGTGCTCGGTGATCCCGTCGAAGATCAGCGTCACCTCGTCCACCAGCGAGCGACGATCGCCAAGACGCTCGAGCGCGCCAGCACCGATCCGCTCGCGCGTCTGCGGCTGCTCGGCCACTTGTTGGTCGCGCGTGGGCTCGAGCAGGACGCGTTCGGGCTCGAGGGCGTGCCCTTGCTCGATCGCTACGATCCGCGCGCGCTGACGCCCACGCGTTTGGTCAGCCTCGCCTCGGTGCTCAGCGAGAAGCCGCGCCCAGGCCTGGTGCCCGCGGGCGCCGTGCATCGCAACCTCCCGCGACCGATGATCGAGGCCACGCCCGGGCTCGCGGCGTTGCTCGCCGAGGTCGAGTCGCTCGAGCCGGGCCTCACGGCCGCGGTCGCCAAGCTCACGCCCGAGCCCGACGCCGAGCTCTCCAGCGAGAGTCGCAGCGCGCCCGTGCGTCGACGCGCGCGCGCACTGCCGCCGCTGCTCGCCACCGCGGTCGTGCACCCACTCGCGATCGGACGCCTGCAGGTCGCCGGCGACGGCAGCTCCGAAGGCATCGCGCTGTGGGCTCGCGGGCTGCGGATCGGCGAGCTCGAGCTGCCCGAGCCGCTCGGGCGCGTGTCCGGTCGCCTGCTGTTGACCGAGCAAGGTCAGCGGATCGATCGCAACGTCGTGCGCCGCGAGATCACCAACCTCGCGCGCGGACTGATCGCCGACGCGCTGCGCCAGCGGACCTTGCTGCCGCCCGACGGCCCGCAGCGGCGCCGCCTCGATCACTTCGTCGAGTACGTGCGCACGGTCGTGCGAGCCGAGGATCGCTTCGGCCTCGCCGCCGAGCTCGGCGTCGCCGAGCCCAGCGATCGCGCCCGCAAGATCGCCACCCTGCGGCAGCTCTCGCTGCGCGCCGCTCCGCTGCGACCGATCAGCAACCGCCGCGAGGCGCTGCTGGTCGACATCGTCCGGCAGAGCGTCGCGATGCCGCTGCACTTCGACACCGGCCTGCTTTCGTGGCGCCCGGCCAAGCTCGGCAAGCGCCGCCGCGATGGCTCGTTCGAGATCGAGTTCGGCCTGCGCAACGCGTGGATCAAGCGAGCGCTCGACGAGGATCGAGCGCTCTCACCCCAAGTCCATCGTCACGCCGCGTTCTTGGCCGGCGTGATCACGGTCGCGGCCTTCTTCGAGCAAGCGCGCGAGCAAGACGTCCTCGACGTCGCCCCCGAGCACCTCGTCGTCGCCCTCTGGCGCCTGCTCAGCCTCGTCTGATCGCCAGCCGATCCGCCGCAGTTCCCGCCGCAGTCCCGAGACGAAAAGGCCCCCTTTGGGGGCCACCACGCACCATCGGGGACTACGAGCCGACCCACCGAGCGAGCGAAGCGAGCGACCGGCCGCGAAGCGGCCGCATGTGGCTCACACTGAGGCGCCTGCGGGGGGCAAAGCTAAGTCTTATCCAGACCGCCGCCGCCGAAGTAGTACTGCATCCCGCCGCCGAAGAAGAACCCGTCCTTGATGCCGCCGTCGATCGTGATGCCGAACGAGTCCTTGATGATCACGCGGAAGCTTCCAAAGATGTTGACGAGCGGGTAGGCCGGCCAGGTGCCGCCGGTCTCGGTCAGCCCGAACATCTCCAGGTCGGAGCCATCGCACTTGTCGCGCTGGCAGCGGGCGAAGGTGGTGCCGGTCGAGGTCGCCTCGCCCTTGGGCAGCGCCGCGCCCATGTCGACCGCGTCGCGCGACACGTCGGCGACCAGACCGTCGCCGTCCTGGTCGACGTCGGGATCGTCGTAGTACCGCGGCGTGCACTTGCGGAAGTCGGCGGTGTCCGCCAGCGTCGTGCACGTACCCAAAGTCTGCATGCCGCCCGTGTAGCCCGACGGATCCGAGCCGAGCGGGGTCCGACGCACGCCCGAGCCGACCAGGATGCCCGCGCCCACACCACCGCCGCCGCCGAGCTGAATCTCGACGTCGGCGTTGCGGTAGAGCGTGCCGCGACCGACGAAGTTCACCTCGATGGTGACCATGCGCAGGTCGATCTCGGTGTAGTCGGCCGCGCCGAGGTTGCAGGTGCTCTCTCCGCCTTCATCGACGGTGCAGCTGTCGCGGTCCCACTCGTCGTTGTCGATCCACAGCGAGTCCGGCGGGCGGATGTCCAGGTAACCAACCGCGACGTTGATGTCGAAGGCCCGCGAGACTCGCCGCGTGTAGCCGCCGTTGACGTAGAAGTTGCAGCCGTCGACCTTGACCAGGCCGTTCTCCTCGCCCCACTTGCCGACCTTGTTGCGGCACAGCGAGTTCGCGTAGGAGGCCGTCGCCTGGTTGAGGAAGTACGACGGGACCAGGTGAATGCCGCCGCTGATGCCGATCGCGTTGGCGTTGAAGTCACCCTTCTTGGGCTTGCCGCCGGCCAGCTCCTCCTCGAGCGCCTCGTCCTCCTCGCTCGCCTCTTCCCCTTCGGCGGTCTCGTCCACCGCCTCGTCGACCGCCGCTTCGTCGCCGGTCGGGACCTCGCCTTCGCCCTCGCTCGCGGTGTCCTCGGCGGGCGCGTCCTCGGCGGGCGCGTCCTCGGCCGGAGCGTCCGCGGTCGCAGTATCGGCCGGCGGCTCCGCAGCAGTCAGCAGCTGGATGCCGTTGTTGGTCGGCACCGCGAACGGGCTCGCATCAGCGACGGCAGGGATGATCAGGGTCGAGGCGAGCGCGACGGGGGGTAGGAGCAAGCGCATGTCTCGATGATACGCCCGTCGCGGTCGCTACCGCAAAGGCAAGACATTCGCGACCCACCCACACCGGCTTACAGCTTGATGGTCCGCCAGCCCTTGGCCAGGAACTTGGCACCCATCGCGATCCCGAGCCCCCACACGTAGATCAGCGCCGCGGTCCAGATGCCCTCGAGCCCGAAGCCCAGCCGCGGACCCAACAGCCAGCTCAGCGGCACCAGGCAACCGAAGTGCAGCAGGCCCTCGGCGGCCATCACATAGACGTTGGCTCCGGCACCGTAGAGCGATTGCGACAGGATCAGCGCGACCACCAACATCGGTAGCGAGACCGCCACCAACTGCAGCGAGCTCGCACCCGCCGCAGCTACCGCCGGATCATTCGGTGCCCACAGCGAGATGATCTGCTCGGGCACCAGCAGGAACGCGAGACCAAACGGGATCATCGCCAACATGCCCACGCGCACCGAGTCCCACGCGTAGCGGGCCGCGAGGTTGGGCTTGCCCGCGCCGAGGCTCTGCGCGACCGCGGTCGCCGTCGCGGTCCCGAACGCGAGCAGCGGCATGAAGCAGACCGCGGCCACGTCCATCAGGATCTTGGTCGCCGCCGAGTAGGTGTTGCCACCGCCCGCGTCGGCGTCGAGCTGCCCGACGAACTTGAAGAACAGCAGGAAGCCCGTCATCAGGATCAGGCTCGCCGATCCGGCCGGCAGCATCAGCCGCACGATCGTGCGCAGCACGACGGGATCCAAGTTGCGCCGCAGCTTGCCCCACTCGAAGAAGCGAAAGCGCTTGTTGTAGCGCGGCATCAGGCTCACGCCGATCATGATCGCGAGCCCGATGTAGGTCGCGATCATCGACGCCCAGCCGGCCCCGGCCACGCCCATCTCCGGGATCCCCAGCGCCGCGTTGCCGTAGATCAACAGGTAGTTGAGCCCGATGTTGACCACGTTCATGACCAGCGCGGCGAGCAGGTGCACCTGCGTCTGGCCGATCCCGTCGAAGAAGGCCTTGAACGCGAAGGTCACCACCATCCCGCCGATACCCAGCGCGCGCAGCTGGACGTAGACGGTGCCGAGCTGCTTCTGCTCCTCGCTGGCCTCGGCCAGGAACTCCATCGCCAGCGGGCTCCCGAAGTAGCCGATCGCAGTCCCGAGCGCGCCCGCGAACAGCGACACGAACACCGCGTTGAACAGCACCTGACCCGCGCGGCGATCGTCACCTTCGGCGAAGCGGCGCCCGGTCATCGCCTGGGCCCCGTACGAGATCGCCGCGAAGAACCCACCGACCGCCCAGTACAGCGGCATCCCCAGCCCCAGCGCCGCGGCCGAGGCGGTCGCCTGCTCGGGGTCGTCGAGCCGACCGACCATCAGCGTGTCCGCGGCGTTGACGAAGAACTGCGTCAGCATCGCGAGGATCACGAAGGACCCGAGATAGGCGACCTTGCGGACCAGCGGCCAGTGCGGCAGCAGGCGAAACCGCGTCTCGGGTTCGTCGGAGAATTCGGTGAGCTTGACCAATTTTGTCGACACGCCGCCGAGCGGCTGAATGGTCTCGGGCGCGTTTACCAAAGCGCTCGACGGTGGGGCAAGTTACCGGCCCCACACATGTCGCTGCGTGGATCTCACTCGAGCTGCTCGAGCGAGTCGCGGATCACCTGCTCGAGATCGCCGAGGCACGCGTCGCTCACGAAGTCGAACGCCGCCACGATCGTGCCGTCGCCGTCGACCACGAACGAGAAGGGAAAATTCGGCCGATTGTACTGACTCGCCGCCGCCTCGCCGCCGAGCGCGATCTTGGCGACGAGCTTGTGCTCGTCGACGAAGGCCTGCACCGGCTTGGGATCTTCGTCGGTGGTGACCGCGACCAGCGTGAGCCCGTGGCTGCGATACTTGCGGTACAAGCGATCGAACTCGGGCAGCTCCTCGAGGCATGGCTTGCACCACGTGGCCCAGAAGTTGAGCAGCACCACGCGGTTGCGATAGCCGCTCGGCGAGATGTTCTTGTCGCCCGCGAGGCTCGGCAGCTTGAAGCCCTTGACCTTCTCGCCGACGGCGAACT
>DATLLB010001130.1:0-5952 GCA_035538075.1 Enhygromyxa sp. | reverse complement strand
GATTGGCAACGAACTCGCGGGGCATCGCGTGATGATGCTCGTGCGTGACGGCGAGCTGACCGTGTTCGCGCTGCCCGAGCTCGGCGGAGCGGTGACCGCCAACGAGCCTGGTTACTTGTTCTCGTTTCGCCACCAGCCGGGCGCGCGCGAACCTTGGCAGATCAGCGTCGCCCGGGTGGTGGTCGTGATGTGATTGGTTTTCACGCCATCGAGCCGGACTCGGACCGTGCTCGGCTTCGCCTCCGCGCGCTCCGACACCCTCGCTCCGCTCGGGCCCAAAGGTCCGGCTCGATGGCTGATTAGCCACCTTTGAAGGCGAGCACGGGTCGCAGGCGCGCGACGATGCGGGTCAGCTCTCGCTGCGCTCGCATGACCGCGCCGATGTCCTTGTATGCGCCCGGTGCTTCGTCGCGTAGACGATCGACGAGGCGCTCGTCGAAGCACACGCCGCGGAGCTCGCGACGCAGCTGCTTGCTCGAGATGGTGCGGAACGCTTCGCCGCGGGCGAGCGCACGGCCGGCGCCGTGCGAGCTCGAGCACAGCGAGCGCGGCTCGCCGCGACCTTCGACCAGGTACGAGGCGGTGCCCATCGAGCCGGGGATGATGCCGGGCTCGCCGGCTCGCGCCGAGATGGCGCCTTTGCGATGCACCCACAGGTCACGCGCTTCGCCGTCGAGATCGCATGGTTCGCGACGGACGAAGTTGTGGCGGCAGGTGATCTTGGTGTCTAGCAGTGGTTGCGCGCCGATCGTGTCGGCGAGCACCTCGGTCAGCGTGGTCAGGATCCGTTCGCGATTCTCGTCGGCGTAGGCGAGCGCCCACTCGAGATCGCGAAGGTAGTCCCGACCTCGCTCGCTGTCGGCATCGAGTCCGCGCAGGCCCGGGCCGTCGGGCTCGTGCCAGTTGCGGATGCGCTGGCCGATCCCGCGCGAGCCGGTGTGGACCATCGCCCAGAGGCGATCGTGATCGTCGCGCTGCAGCTCGACGAAGTGGTTGCCGCGTCCGAGGCTGCCGAGCTGGATCTTGCCCTCGCGCAGCTTCTCGCGCTCGAGCGACTCGGCGCTGAGCGGAGCATCGGCCAATGCGGGCGGCAGCTCTGGGCAGCGTCGGGTCCGGTGGCGAAGCACGGGCAGCTTGGCGCCCAGCGCCGCGAGGATCTGCGGGCCGCGTGCGACCGCGGATTCGGCCTCGAGATCGAAGCCGATCGCCGCCATCCCACAGCCGATGTCGGATCCGACCGCGGCGGGGTAGAGCACCGACGTGGTCGCGATCGCGACCCCGACACAGACCTCGCTGGCGAGGTGCACGTCGGGCATGACCGCGATCGCGACCACGTCGGGTGCTCGCCGAAGCCGAGCGAGCGCTTGCTCGACCTCGGCGTTCGGCTTCTCGGCGACCCACTGATGGAGGGGCGCCTCAATCATCCCCACCGCCGAGTCCCAGCGCTCGGGCCGGGATCACGGCGAAGCGCAGGTGGGGTGTCCGTTTGCGGGTGATGGCCGCGGCGACTTCGGAGCGAAGTCGTCCGCGGACTGCGTCGAGGCTCGCGCGGATCGGCTCGAGCTCGGCGTGATCGGGGGCGGCGAGCGTGACGAGCAGCGCGGCGCCTCCGGGTTCGGGTTGGACCTCGACGACCCACAGGCCGTCGAGGGTGGGATCCTCGAGCTCCCCGGCGAGCACCAGATCCATGCGTTCATGGACCTGCCGGCACAGCTGCCGGACCTTGCGCTCGATCGAGGTTTGGTTGATCGGGAACGAAGCACTGTCGTGCGACCGGCGGCCGCGACGACGACGATTGTTTGACTGCATGAAGAACCGGACTCTCACTCGCGCGGCGCACGAGCTTCAGCCGCAAAGCGGCGTGTAGCCTGCAACCGCGCCATCGAACTAACGGGCGCGTGAGAGCCTCCGGCTGCGACTGTCAACAACAGCAACAACGAGGGAGGCTCGAAATCAGGCGGTTTGGCACACGGCTCATGACGGTCCTCCTCTCTGTCGCGAAACGATGCGACCAAACACCTATGACCCAAGCTCGCTCACTCGTCAAGCTCCACGTATAAACACCCTGCAATGGCGCTCAACGTCTACAACACACGAACCAAGCGCAAGGAGCCGTTCGTCCCGGCCCACCCGAAGGTCGTGCGCATCTACACCTGCGGGCTGACGGTCTATTCGAACATGCACATCGGCCACGCGCGGACCTACTGCTTTTGGGACGTGTTCCGACGCTGGCTCGAGTATCGCGGCCACCACGTCATCAGCATCATCAACTACACCGACATCGACGATCGGATCATCACCGAGGCGGCCAAGAATGGGGTCGGCGAGCTCGATCATGTCGAGCGGATCATCGCCGGGTTCCGGACCGACTGCCGCGCGCTGAAGATCAAGGACTACGCCGCTTATGTGCGCGCGACCGACTTCGTGCCCGAGCAGGTCGAGGCCGTGCAGGCGCTGCTCGACAAGGGCCACGCGTATGCGGTCGATGGCGAGGTGCTCTACGATGTGCGCAGCTTCGAGAACTATGGCCAGCTATCGGGCCGCACGATCGAGGATCTCCAGGCAGGCGCGAGCGGACGGACGGACGAGAGCGAGAGCGAGCGCAAGCGCTTCTTCGCCGACTTCGCGCTGTGGAAGCCGAGCAAGCCCGGTGAGCCCGCTTGGCCGACCGGACGTGAGCAGTGGCCGAGCGGGCGACCGGGCTGGCACATCGAGTGCTCGGTGATGTCGACGGTGATGCTCGGCGAGCACTTCGACGTGCACGGCGGCGGCATCGACAATCTGTTTCCGCATCACGAGAACGAGGTCGCGCAGGCCGAGCCGCTGTGCGGGCACCCGTGGGTCGGCTACTGGATGCACCCGGCCCACCTGCAGCTGCTCGACGAGAACGGCAAGCCGGTGAAGATGGCCAAGCGGCTCGGTAACGTGATCTCGATCCCGCAGCTCGTCGAGCACAGCTCGGCCGACGTCGTGCGGTGGTTCTACGGCGTCACCCACTACCGCTCGCCGCTGGCCTTCAATTGGCAGCTGCTCAGCGAGGCCGGCAAAGGCTTCGAGAAGGTCAAGCGGGCGGTCGCGGCGATGGAGCGCCGGCTCATGGCAGCCAGCGACGCCGAGCTGGTGCTGCCGGTGAAGTCGAGCTACGCGAGCCTGCGCGAGGGCGAGGCTGCGATCCCGCGCGAGCGCGAGAGCTTGGTGTCCGGGGCGTTTGGCGAGTCGTCGGCGCGCTTCCTCGAGCGCTTCATCGCGGCGATGGACGACGACCTCTCCACGCCCAAGGCGACGGCGGCGGTGTTCGACTATGTCGGCGAGCTGTTCGCGGCCGGCATCGAGGGCAGCGACGACGTGCCGAGCCTGCTCGCGGCGTACCGCTGCTTGACCCGGCACCTGTGGGTGCTCGGCGTCGAGCTGCCCAACCCGCGGCTGTACCCGGAGCTCGCCGCCGAGTGCTTCCCGATCGTCGGCGGCGAGAACCAGCGCGAGGCGGCGTTGGCTGGCGTGATCGACAGGCTGCTCGAGCTCCGTCAGCAGGCGCGCAAGCAGAAGGACTTTGCGAAGTCCGATCTGATCCGCGACCTGCTCAAGGAAGCAGGCGTGGCCGTCGAGGACACGCCCGCCGGTCCGCGCTGGGACGTCTGACCTTGCCCGCGGCGGCTAGCGGACGACCTGGCCGGCCGCTGCGAAGGCGTCCATCAAGTCGCCGAGCTTGAGCCCTTGCGGGATTCCAAGCTCGGCGATCTCGTTCCACACCGGCAGCAGGTCGTCGTCGCGATCCTTGCGTATCAGCAGCTCGCGTAGCGCGTTGACGGCAGCGCGCCGACTGCCGCGCTCGAGCGCGTCCCAGAGCGCTGCGCCGACGGGATCGTCGGGACGATCAGCCGGCGGACCGTGTTGAAAGCCGGTATCGGCCTGCACTATCGCTGCGGGCTCGCCCAGACCTGCAGAGAGGCCGCCCGAGGGGAAGCCCGAGCCCAGACCTGAACCGAGACCTGAAGCGAGACCCGAACCCAGACCCGACGCGAGCCCCGAAGGCTCGGGGCCCTCGCCGCGGACCAGCCGTGGTCGCTCGATGACGACCGGGCCGGGCGCCTCGCGTCGCCAGCGTCGCCGGGTGTCCCAGCGATCCTGCGGCAGCTCGCGGTCGGGCATCTGGATCTCGCCGGATGCGACCTTCTGCGCCAGCGCCTGCCCGCGCTGCAAAATCTCCTCACCGTGGCCCTTGGGCAGCACGGTGACGACGGTGTCCTCTTTGATGATGGCGTAGAGGACCTCGCCAAACTCGTCGACGGGGATCAGCACCTGCGGCTCACCGAGCATGGCGTCGAGGGTACGAACGGCTTTTCCGCCGTCCTCGGCCTTGCCCAGCGCGGCATCCAAACGGTCCCTCAGCGCCTCGTCGTCGAGGTCGTCCATGATCGGGACCAGCTCGCGCAGTCGTTGAACCGCGCGATGGGTGATGCTGTAGCGTCGATGTCCAGGGAACGGACCACGCAACATGGCGCGGGGACATAGCTCAGACCCACCATGAACACCAGGGCCCGAGGGGCGCGTTGAGTCGAATTTACGTTCTCAGTGGTCTCGCGGCCCAAGGGCCCGCGGAGATCGGCGTGACGCAGCGGTCAAAAACTACGAAAGGCGATCGCGGGTCACAGAAAATCCGTCGCGCGCAGTTCTGGCGAGTCGAGTAGCCAGTCGGGTGGATTTCGTCCAATTGTTGCGATCGGGGGGCCGAAGTCGCACGCTCGCATGCATGCGGCGGCCGTTTCGCCCGACTGGTGTTTCGCTCGCGCTCGCCACCGTGCTCGCATTGCTGTTTCCGATCCGCCAAGCCGAGGCGGCGCCGATCGAGGCGACGGGGAGCGTGAGCGCCGAGGCGGGCGAGTCCGATCGAGCGCGGGATCGGGCCATCGCCGCCGCACGCAAGGCCGCGCTCGAGCAGGCGATCTCGAGCGTGGACACGCCGGTCGATCCCGAAGCGGTCAAGCAGGTGCTCGCGCGGGCCGACGCGTGGACGGCCGCGTATCGAGTGCTCGAGGTCCGCAGCAGCGACGCGGGCGTCGAGGTGCGGATCGAGGCCGACATCGATCTGCCGCGCCTGCGCAAGCGCATCGCCGAGCCCAGCGCGTCGCCGAGTCGTGCCGGGTTTGCCTGGGGCGCGCTGAGCTCGACCGGCTGTCCGGCGATCGACGAGACCGGCATCCGCGACACGCTGCGCAGCTACGGCATCGTCGCCGCCGACGGGCCGAGCAAGCTCTCGCTCGCGATCACGTGCAGCGATCGCGGCGCCGTCACTCACACGCACGTGCGCGCGACGACGTCGACCGTGGCCGCGCGCACGCAAGGCGAGGTCCAGCTCGAGGTCCGCTTCTCCACGCAGGGCTTCGCCGAGGATCTCGGCGAGGCCACCACGATCGCGCTCGACAAAGCCGTCGCCGAGCTCGCCGACGAGCTCGCGGTCGAGGCCCGCGGCGATCTCGAGCTTCGCGTCGAGCACCCGTGGCCGGCCTCGCGGATCACCAGCTTGAGCAACGCGCTGCGCGACGCCGTGCTCGGCGTCGACGCGGTCGAGCTCGCGGGCATCGCCTCGGACGGCAGCGTGCTGCTGCGCGTGGCCGGCAGCATCGACGCGAGCGGGCTCGGTCGGCGGCTGCAAGAGGCGAGCTTTTCCGGCTTCGGACTGGTAGGATTGCGAGTCGATGGTGCCCATGCGCTCCGCGTGCAGCTCCAGTAGGGGCTCGTGTAGGGGTTTCGGCTCGGAGCCGAAACACCCCCCCCAAAATGCTTCGCATTCCGGGGGGCCCCCCGAGCCTCCTGCGACCCTGCGGGTCGCCACTCGGCTCAATAGCGACTTCGGCGATGCGCCGAACCCCCGCAAAAAAAATGCTTCGCATTCCGGGGGGGCCAAACGCCGGCATGGCGGCCGTCCGACTTTTTTGGCTTTCTGCTTGGCGC
>DATLLB010001129.1:0-7047 GCA_035538075.1 Enhygromyxa sp. | reverse complement strand
GGCGATCGAGGGCGGCCAAGATCGTCGGGTGATCGGAGCCCGAGGTCGGCGAGAGCACGACCCACGAGGCCCCGGCGTAGACGACGATGGCCACGTGATCGCTGGCCTCGAGGGTCCGGACCAGCATCTTCATCGCGTCGACCAACAGCGGGAGCTTGTCCGGCGAGTCCATCGAGCCCGACACGTCGAGCAAGAACACGAGGTTGCGCGGAGGGAGCTTGGCGCCGATGTCCTTAGCACGCAGGCCGATGTGCAAGAGCCGAGCGTCCTGGTTCCACGGGCAGTCGGCGATCTCGGTGGTCACCGAGAAGGGATGCTCGTCGCTCGGCGCCGGGTAGTCGTAGCTGAAGTAGTTGATCAGCTCCTCGGCCCGCACCGCATCGGCGGGCGGGAGCGTACTGTCGTCGAGGAACCGACGGACATTGGCGTACGAGGCCGTGTCGACATCGATCGAGAAGGTCGACATCTTCTCGTCGCGGGTGGCTTTGAGCCGGTTCTCGTCGATCTCGGCGTAGCCCTCGACCGCCGTGATTCCGGCGATGCGCATGCCTGCAGCGTCGCGCGAGGTGTTCGAGCCGACCGGGAGCTGCTTGGCCTCGTCCATGCCGATGGTCATCCCGGCGGCGGAGTTGCTCGCAACCGGGGCGGCATCGACGACGATCTCGACCACGTCTTCGGTCTGTTGGTTGACCGAGAAGCTGGCCCGAAGCTTCGCGTCGCCCGAGAGCTCGACGGTCTTGCTCACGTTGGCTTCGCCGGCGAGGACCTGAATCGTGTAGCTACCTGGCGGCAGCTCGCCGAAGGAGTAGATGCCCCGAGCGTTGGTGAGCGCCTCCTGCTGCTCGGGAAGGCATTCGCACTGCAAGAGCACCAACGCGTTCTCGATCGGACGGTCGTTGTTCGAGTCCTTGACGACCCCCACAATCACGCCGCCATGCTCGGCCGCCTCGGCGGTGGAGATGGGGGAGCTCAGGATGACGGTCACACACGGGATCGACAGCAACAGCGAGAGGCTGAACAGCGCGCGCGAGTGTTTCATGGGCGCCCCTGACGGCGCGGCAACGGACGCTCTCCTACCCGCTTACACGACGAGCAGCGCGCCGGTCGATCGCGACGGCGCCGCCCAAAAGTGGATTCATAATGCCGCTACCCGGAGACCGCACAATGACGTTCGAGATCGCAGTAATCGTGGGAAGCTTGCGCGAGGGCTCATACAACCTGCAACTGGCCGCCGCGCTTCCCCGCCTCGCACCTGACGACTTCTCGTTCACGCGGCTGTCCATCGATGATCTGCCGCTCTACAATCAAGATGACGACGCCCATCCAGCCGCGCCGGTCGTGCGGTTCAAGGAGCGGGTCGCGGCCTCGAACGGGGTCTTGTTCGTGACCCCGGAGTACAACCGCTCGATCCCGGGCGTGCTCAAGAACGCCATCGATCACGCCTCTCGCCCGTACGGACAGAGCGTGTGGGCGGGCAAGCCGGCGGGCATCGTCGGCGTCTCGCCCGGCAAGGTCGGCACCGCAAATGCGCAGCAGCACCTGCGCACGATTCTCGCGTATCTCGACATGCCGACCCTCGGGCAGCCGGAGGCGTTCCTGCAATGGACGGATGGGCTCGTCGACGAGGCCGGCGAGATCGGCCTCGCGAGCCGCGATTTTCTGCAAGGGTGGATGGACGGATTCGCCAGCTGGGTCAGGCTGCACGCGTCATGAAGGCGCTCCGATCGACTTCGACGCCCGCACGCGCACCGATCGAGAGTTCCTGGTACGCTCGCGCTGATGGCTCGATGCTCCGCTCCGCCCGCACTCCTGCTGCTGCTCGGGCTCACGGCTTGCGGTCCCGGTCGCGCGTCCGGGGGTGAGGAGACTGGCGACTCCGACGATGAGACCACCTCGCTCGCCGACTCGAGCGAGTCCGAATCCGCCGGCCCCGAGTCGAGCGAGTCCGACTCCACCGACGACCCCGACCCCACGGATCCGACCGGCTTCGTGCCTGACACGGGATGTGCCGGCGCCGGGTTCTATTGCACGCCCGGTTGCGAGATCTTCGCGCAAGACTGCCCCGAGGGCGAGAAGTGCACGGCCTACGCCAGCAGCGGCGGGACCTGGGACGCCGAGAAATGTGTGATCGTGATGGGTGACCTCGAGCCTGGTGAGCCCTGCACATACGACGGTCGCGTCGAGGCGACCGACAACTGCGGCCCGACCAGCATGTGCTACGACGGATTCTGCCGGAGCTTCTGCCCAGGGATCCCCGAGGACCCCATGTGCCCCGACGGCTTCGGCTGCACGGCGTCCAGCTCCGGTGATTCGCTCGCGCTATGCCTCGCACACTGCGATCCGCTCGCACAAGATTGCGTCGCGGGCAGCTGCTATTGGCACAATGACCAGTTTCTCTGCAATCCCACCGGCGAGCTCGCAGCGGGCGAGCCTTGTGGATTCGTCAGCGACTGCGGGCCGGGCAACGCGTGCATTGATCACCTGCTGGTCCCAGGCTGCATCGGCTCGCAGTGCTGCTCGCCCTACTGCAACCTCGAGCAGCCCGACTGCGCGGGCCTGCCCGGGACCGAGTGCGTGGCGTGGTATCAACCGGGCGAGGCGCCGGCCGGGTTCGAGCACGTCGGTATCTGCGTGCAGTGACCCAACCGCAGCTCGGCCGAGCCGAAGCTCAGACCTTCGCGCTCGCTCAGGTACTCGTCGAGCAGCCGCCGATCCCCGGCGGACATCTGCTCGAAGCGCACGCCGAGCAGCTCGAGCGGTCCAAAGCGGCGACGGTGGATGACCTCGGCCAGCGCACACAGATGCAGGCTCCGCTCGGGCAGCGGGACCGCCAGCCAGCTGAAGCGATGGTCGAGCCCGCGCTTCTCCTCTTCGCGCAGCTCGGGCGTGCGTGCGACTCGCAGCAGCGACATGCCACCGCGCGAGAGCTCGACGACCATGAAGCCCTCGAGCGCCCCGGCGCGGGTGCCGGGGGCGACGAAGCTGCCGACCATGTGACGGCTGTCGCGGCGCTGCTGCACGGACTCGAACTTGTAGAACGCGAGGGTCATGCCCGGCCAAGCTAGCGGAGCCTCGCTGCTGCACCAAAAATCCCGCTCGGGAAATGACCCGCGGCGCGCTCTGGATCGGCGGTCGCGCGCGTGGGAACTTGCGGTCATGCGCCGCCGCGTCTCGTTCGGACTGCTGCTGCTCTCGAGCGCATGCACGCGGGTGCCTGCCGACGTGTCGAGCCCGCCCACCGACGTCGCCGCGAAGGCGCCCGCGCCGGTCGAGTCGGGCGGCGACGCTGAGCCGATCTCCAGTGACTGCAAGAGCGCGGAGCTGCAGACCTGTGCAGCCTCATGCAGCGACGCGGACTGTCTCGAGTGGTGCGCCGGCCAGTCGTGCGCGACCACCATCGCGAGCCTGGCGACCTGTATGGAGGACGTGGAGCAGCGCTTCGCGGCCGAGCACCCGGCACCGCAGATGGACTTCGAGACCGTCACCGCCGACGACGGCATGACGTATCAGCAGCCCACCGCCGAGTCGCTCGAGCGCGAGTATGCGTGGCAGGACGAGCATGAGCGGGCGCTCGGCGAGCACTGGGCCGAGCGCTGCGAGGCCGAGTGCTCGCGTCGACTCAGCCCGACGGATGACGATCGCTCGCCATTCTTCTGCACGGACTGGCGCGCGAGCTATCACGCGTGGGCGCGCCTGACCCAACCACCACCCGAACCCGAAGAGTTCGGACTGTTCAACCTGAGCGCGAGCGTCGGCATGTTCGGGGCGCTGTCGCTCGGCTCCTCGATGTGGCTCGAGGGCGAGCTGGCCCAGCGCTACGACGATCCCCACACGGCCGCGCTGATGCACATGATCAGCCGCGCTGGCTGGCACCTCGGCGACGCGGAGAGCTGCGTGCCCAACCTCGATCCGAGCGGAAGCGAGTTCTCGATCGTCGTCGATCTCGATCCGAACGGCACCGTGCGAGCGACCCAGGTGCGCGACGATCCGAGCGGAGGCGAGTGTGTGGCCAACGTGGTCGCGTCCGCGCTCACGCTGCCGGTTCGAGTCGCGCGCGACTATCCGACGCTGGAGATCCGCGTGCTGGTCAAGCCGACGCCCAGCTTCGGGCTCGACGGGCTCGGCATCGACTATGGCGGCCTGACTGGCAGCGGGCTCGGTGATTACGGCGACTACGGCGACGTCGGCGACGGCTACGGCACGGTCGGCAGCGGCAGCGGTAGCGGTGGTGGTTACGGGGTCGGTGGCGGCGGCTCGCTCGATCTCGGACCCGGCGACCTCGATCCGCCCCAACCACCCGACGACGGAAATTGAGCATGCGTGCGCTGGTGCTCGAGCCCGGCGGTCGAGTGCGCCTCGACCTTCACCACCCCGAGCCGATCCCCGGCCCCGACGAGGCGCTCGTGCACGTGCGCGAGGCAGGCGTGTGCGCGACCGACCTCGAGCTCGTGCGCGGCTACGCTGGGCATGCGGGCGTGCTCGGCCACGAGTTCGTCGGCATCGTCGACGACGCCGATCCGCAGTGGCCGGGTCGCCGCGTGGTCGCGGACATCAACGTCGGCTGCGGTCGCTGTGCCCTCTGTCGCGCGGGCGATGCTCGACACTGTCGCGCGCGCACGACCCTCGGCATTCGAGCGCGCCCGGGCGTGTTCGCGGAGCGGGTCGCGATCCCACGCGCCAACCTGGTCGAGGTGCCCGACTCGGTGCCCGATGATCTCGCCGTGTTCGCCGAGCCGCTCGCGGCCGCGCTGCACGTGCTCGACGAAGCGCCGTTAGTCCACGAGCAAGAGCCGATCACCGTGCTCGGCGACGGCAAGCTCGGCTTGTTGATCGCGCTCGCGCTCGCGGCCGCCGGACATGCGACCGAGCTGATCGGCCGTCACCCCCACAAGCTCGAGATCGCCGCGCGAGCCGGCGTCACCACCCTGCTCGAGCCCGAGCTCGGCCACGCACCGCCCTCGCGCACGTCGATGATCATCGAAGCCACCGGTCACCCCGCCGGCCTCGCCCGCGCGCTCCAGCTCGTGCACCCGCGCGGCACGATCGTGCTCAAGACCACCGTCGCCGCGCCCACGCCGGTCGACCTCACTGCGGTGGTCGTCAACGAGCTACGCCTGGTCGGCTCGCGCTGCGGCCAGCTCTCCCGCGCGATCGAGCTGCTCGCCAGCGGCCGCATCGATCCACGCCGGCTGATCGCCGCCCGCTACGAACTCGCGCAGGCCGAGCAGGCGCTCGAGCACGCCGCCCAGAAGGGCGTACTCAAGGTCCTGCTCGACCTCCCTCCGCGTTGACAGGAGCTACTGCCGCTCCGTCGCAATATCGATGCGGATCGGCCGGCCGTCGATCTCCTGCCCGCCCAGCTCACGCATCGCCTTGGTCGCGATCTTGCGATCCGCCATCGTCACGAACCCAAACCCACGCGACTCCCCGGTCCCGCGATCGGTCACGATCACGGCGTCGACCACCTCGCCGACGTCGCCAAACAACTTGCGCAGCTCGGCCGCGGTGGTGTCCCAACTCAGCCCGCCCACGAACAAACGGCACGGCGGCCCCGAGCTCCCGCCCTCGTGCTCGTGACCGGTCAGCACGTGTCCAGCCTCGTTGATGCCGGCGACGGTCGCATTCACGGCGGCGGTCTGGATGTCGGCGACCGAGGCGACCTCGATGCCGCCTGGGCTGTCGGCGCGTCGCTGCCGGGCGCGCTCTTGCTTCTCTTGCTTCTTCCGATCGCGCTCGGCCTCGCGGGCGCGCTTACTCGCTGAATTGCTACCTCGACCCATGCATCGACTCCCCGGTTGGTGGTTGGCCTGGTTGTGCGCGCACGCCAGAGGGACGGCGCCACCGATGTGGCGTCCGACCGAGCTCCGCGTCACGCGAAAACCAAGCGATCGTCAGCGTACTCGCTCCCTCAACCGCACGAGGGCGGTGGCCTTGGAAGCGAGCTTTGTTCGAGCTGCGATCGGCTTGGTCTCCCTCGTCGCCCGGCCGCAAGATCGCGGCTGCCGCAACGAGCAGGCGCACCCTAGCCCATCGCGCCGCCCGTTGCCAGGCCGCCGCCCCGCATGCCACCGTAGGTCGCGCCCCCTCATTGGGCGGGCTCGCGCTGCGATTGCGGCGTCGGGCTCGCCGCTGCGGCGGGGTGAGCCACCGAGGCTGAAATGGGCGAGCTGCACCCAGACCTCCAGGCACTGATCGGCTCGGTGATCCACGACCGCTACCGCGTCGACGCGCTGCTCGGGCAAGGCGGGATGGGTGCGGTGTTTCGCGGTCGCCACCTCGGGCTCGCGCGCGACGTGGCGATCAAGGTGCTGCGCCCCGAGCTCGGCCGCAGCGACGCCAGCTCCAAGCGCTTCGATCGCGAGGCCCACAGCGTCTCGCGCCTCGACCACCCCAACTGCGTGCGGGTGTTCGACTTCGGCACCACGCAAGGCGGCATCAAGTATCTGGTCATGGAGCTGCTCGCGGGCGCCGAGCTCGAGGCCTCGCTCGGCCAGCCGTGGGCGCCCGCGCGGGCGGTCGACACGATCGTGCAGATCCTCGAGGGCCTCGAGCACGCCCACCACTTCGGCATCGTCCACCGCGATCTCAAGCCCGAGAACGTGTTCGTGACCCGCGACTTCCGAGGCCGCGAGATCGTCAAGCTGGTCGACTTCGGCATCGCGAAACTGATCGACGAAGACGGCGCGAGGGAGCAGCTGACCCGCGCGGGCATGGTGTTCGGGACGCCGCGCTACATGTCGCCGGAGCAGGCCTCGGGCGGCAAGCTCGACGAGCGCACCGATCTCTACGCGGCCGGGCTGATCCTCTACGAGATGCTCGCCGGCAAGCCGCCGTTCACCGCCGACGAAGCCTCGATCCTGCTGCGCCAGCACATCCTCGCGCCGCCGCCTGCTCTGCCGGCCAGCGTGCCTGCACCGCTCGCGGCCGTGGTCTTCAAGCTGCTCGAGAAGTCGCGCAACGATCGCCACGCGAGCGCACGCGAGGTCATCGACCCGCTCGCGCGGCTGCGTCCACAGCTCGAGCAAGCGCTCGCGGTCCCGCCGAACC
>DATLLB010001128.1:0-4165 GCA_035538075.1 Enhygromyxa sp. | reverse complement strand
GTTCCCGGCCATCCACGCGCGCTGCATGGCGATCGGTATCGACATGCAGCGCGCGTGGATGGCCGGGAACCGATCGACGATGAAGTCGGGATCGAGGTGCGTCATGTCGAGCACCACGTGGCTGGCACCGCTGCGCTTGAGCTCGGCGTCGATCTCTCGCGCGACCACGTCACGCGGCGCGAGGCTGGCCATCGGGTGGCGATCCTTCATCAGGTCGGCGCCGCCGATCGTGCGCAGGATCCCGCCCTCGCCCCGCAGCGCCTCCGAGATCAGGAAGCTCTTGGCGTCGGGGTGAAACAGGATGGTCGGGTGAAACTGCATGAACTCGAGGTTCCCGACCTGGGCCCCGATCCGATACGCCATCGCGATGCCGTCGCCGGTCGCGACGTGCGGGTTGGAGGTGTAGCGATAGACCTTGCCCGCGCCGCCGGTCGCGAGCACGGTGACCGGGCTGACGAACGCGTGGACTTCGTCGCGCTCGACGTCGAGCGCATAGCAGCCGAAGCAACCAACGCTGCCGTCGACCTTGGACCAGCTGAGCAGATCGATGACGTCGTGGTGCTCGCGGATCTCGATGTTGGGGTGCCGCTCGGCCGCCTCGATCAGCGCGCGCTCGATCTCGGCGCCGGTCATGTCGCGGTGATGCACGACGCGCCGCTGCGAGTGCCCGCCCTCGCGCCCGAGCACGAACTGACCATCCTCGGCGCCGCCGACTCGGTCGAAGCGCACCCCGAATTCGTTGGCCAGGCTCGCGACCAGCTTGGGCCCGAGCTCGACCGCGCGCCGCACCATCTCCTCGCGGCACAGCCCCGCGCCGACCACCAACGTGTCCTGCACGTGGGCCTCGAGGCTGTCCTCCGGCGCGAACACGGCCGAGATGCCGCCTTGAGCCCAGCGCGTGTTGGAGGACTCGCGCTGGTGCTTGGTCAGGATCGTGACCTTGCGGCGATCGGCGACTTGCAGGGCGAAGTAGAGCCCGGCGAGGCCGCTGCCCAGCACGAGCGTGTCGGTGTGGTGGAGCTGGGTGTGGGACACGGCCGCCGCAGCTTATCAGCCCCGGCGGTGGGGCTCTATGGCGCCGAATACTTCGGGAGGGCGCCAGCGGCTGCTATCCTCGCCGGAGTGCGGACCCTTCGTCGCCTCGCCGTCGCCACGCTCGGTGCAGCGCTCGGCATCTGCCTCCTGACCACGCCCGCGTCGGTCGAGGCCCAGCAGCCGAAGGCGGGCAACAACAACTACTTCAAGTACGTCGACGAGAACGGCGTCATCCACATCACCAATCGTCCGCGCGACAAGAAGGGCGACTGGAAGCTCTACAAGAGCATCGCCGCCAACCGAACCGGGATCGCGCGCGCGCCCGGCAAGGCCGACAGCGGCGTGAGCATGACGCTCGACAGCGAGAAGGCGCACCGCTACGACGCCTACATCCGCGGCGCCGCGGCCCGCTATCAGCTGCCCGAGTCGTTCGTGCGCGCGGTGATCCATACCGAGAGCCGCTTCAACCCGCGCGCGGTCAGCCACGCGGGCGCGATGGGGCTGATGCAGCTGATGCCGAGCACCGCCCAGTTCCTCGGCGTCACGCAGCCCTTCGATCCGCGCCAGAACATCTACGGCGGGTGCAAGCTGCTGCGGCTGCTGGCCAACCGCTTCAACGGCGACATGGTGCTGGTCGCCGCCGGCTACAACGCGGGCGCGGGCGCGGTGCTCAAGTACGGTGGCGTGCCGCCGTTCGTGGAGACGCGCGCGTACGTGAAGTCGGTGCTGCGGCGCTACTACGCGTACGAGCGCGAGTCTCAGCTCGGCGGCGGCGAGCGTCGCCGTGGGCCGGCTCGCAACCTGGCCCAATAGTTGGGCTCAATAGTTGGGCTCAATAGTTGGGCCCAATAGTTGGGCCCTATCAAATCAGCAGCGGCTGCAGCTGCTCGGCGACCCAATCCATGAACAACCGCACGCGCTGCGGCACGTGGCGGCGATGCGGGTACAGCAGCGAGACGGGAATCGGCGCGGGGCGAAAGTCGGGCAGCACCTCGACCAGTAAGCCGCTCTCGAGCTGCGCAAGCACGCCGACCGCAGGCACTTGAATGATGCCGAGCCCGGCCAGACAAGCCGCGAGGTAAGCCCCCGAGTTGTCGACCGTGACCACGCCGCGCATCGGCACGGATCGCTCCTCGCCGTCCTCGATGTAGTCGAAGTCGTCGACCGGGCTGCCCAGCGTCGAGACGTAGTGGACGAGCCGATGCTCGGCGAGGTCGTGGATCGACAGCGGCAGCCCGCAGCGCTCGACATACTCGCGGCTGGCACAGTTGATCACTCGATAGCGCCCGATCTTGCGCACGACCAGGCTCGAGTCGACGCGCGCGCCAATCCGCAGCACGCAGTCGAAGCCCTCGCGCACGACGTCGACGAGCCGATCGGTCGAGCTCAGCTCGAGCTCGATGCCCGGGTGCTGGCGGAGGAACTCGGGCAGTCGTGGGATGATGATGTCGCGCGCGGTGGCCAGCGGCATGTCGACCCGCAAGCGACCACGCAGCGCAGCGCCCTCGTCTTGAAACGTGCTGGTCAGCTCGTCGAGATGGCCGAGCAGCTCCTGCGCGCGATCGAAGAACACCTGCCCGTCCTGGGTGAGCGTCACGCGACGTGTCGTGCGGTGCAGCAGGCGGGCGCCGAGCTCGGCCTCGAGCTGCTGGACCGCCGTCGACACGCTGGCCTTCGGCAGGCCCAGGCTCGCGGCCGCGGCCGTGAAGCTGGACAGCTCGGCAACCCGCAGGAACACCCGCATGCGGTCGATCTGGCTCATTGTTCGGGATCGCCGAACAGTTTTGTCGAGCGCGCCGGGTTTATCAAGATCGATCGGCGCCGTAGCTTGCCGATCACCATGAACACCAAGCTCGCACTGATCACCGGAGGAAGCCGCGGCCTCGGCCGCGATGGCGCGCTGCATCTCGCCGATCGCAACACGGATGTGATCGTCACCTATCGCTCGGGCCGCGAGCAGGCCGACGCGGTCGTGAAGGCGATCGAAGCCAAGGGCCGCCGGGCAGCGGCGCTGCAGCTCGACGTCGGCAACATCGCCGCGTTCGACGGCTTCGTCGCCGAGCTCCGCGGCGTGCTCGACCACCACTTCGGGCGCAGCAACTTCGACTTCCTGCTCAACAACGCCGGCCACGGCGTGCACGCGTCGTTCGCCGAGACCACCGAGGCGCAGTTCGATGAGCTGGTGAACGTGCACCTCAAGGGCGTGTTCTTCCTGACCCAGAAGCTGCTGCCGGTGATCGCCGACGGCGGGCGCATCGTGAATGTCTCGTCGGGCCTCGCTCGCTTCTCGCTGCCGGGCTATGCCGCGTACGCGAGCATGAAGGGCGCGATCGAGGTGCTGACCCGCTACATGGCGAAGGAGCTGGGCCCGCGGGGGATCACCGTCAACACGCTCGCGCCGGGGGCCATCGCCACCGACTTCGGCGGCGGTGCGGTGCGCGACAACCCGCAGCTCTCCGGCTTCATCGCGTCACAGACCGCGCTCGGGCGCGTGGGCCAGCCGGACGACATCGGCGCTGCGATCGCGGCCCTGTTCTCGGACGACATGCGCTGGGTGAACGCGCAGCGCATCGAGGCCGCGGGCGGCATCCAGATCTGATCAGTCGTCGTCGCGCGCGCTGAGGTGCTGCAGCACCTCGCGCTTCAACGAGCCGTCGGCGGCGAACGTGAAGCGGATCTTGTCCTTGTCGACGCCCCGCCGCATGCCGGCCGGCTCGGCCACCCAGACCACGCCCTCGACTCCGCCGTCGTCCAGCGCCTTCCACTGGGGATCGTCGGGGTCGTTGGTGACGTTGCCGTCGTTGGCCAAGGCGAACTCGCGCACGTACTCCTGCGCGAGCTCGATGCGGTGCTCGTCGTTGGCGTTGGCCCAGCCGGCGCGCGCGAGCAGGTCGGCGGAGCTCGGCGCGGCGCTGACGAGCTTGCAGTCGATCACGAAGTCGGCGCCCATGCAGCCGCGGTCGTAGGCGAACTCGCCGAGCATGATCACGCCGGGGAACAGGGGCACTCGCGTGACGCAGGCGCGCTCGTCCGGCAGCCCGCGACCGACTGCGACACCGATGCGGGCCTGTCCAAGTACCTCGAGGGCGCCCGCGGTCGCGGGCGGCAGCTTGGCCAGCGGCATGTTGCG
>DATLLB010001127.1:0-7534 GCA_035538075.1 Enhygromyxa sp. | reverse complement strand
GCCATGACCCGCGCGTTCGCCAGCTGCTGCTCGAGGTCAACAACCACTTCCTCGGTCGCCTGCACGGCCGCGCGTCCGGCCTCGACGGCGCGCGCGAGGTCGTACTCGACCGCGAGGCCGTCGAGCCACGCAGGGCCGCTCGCGGGCAGGCTGGTGCGGATCAGCTGCAGGCCCTCGGTGGAGTCGACGTAGCTGATCACGCTCGGCGACTCGCCGTCGATCGGGAACACAGCGCGCAGGTTGGGCGGCGCCGAGTCGCCGCCGATCAGCGCGTTGGCGGGGACCACCGCGAGCTCGATGCTCCCGGTTTGCGCGGGCGCGGGCAGGCGAACGAACACCAGCGCCTCGACCGGCGCGGGCAGGGTGCTGGCGTCGATGGGCGTGAGCGCAGGCGCAGGCAGACCGGCCTCGAGCGCGGCGTCGATGGCTCGCTGCTGCCGGTCCTCGGCCGCACGCACGAAGTCGAGGCTGGCCGGGATCACCACGATCTCGTCGGTGACCCAGCGCAGCGCGTCGGGGCGCAGCTCGACGCCGCCGAAGCGCACCTGTCGATAGGCTCGCAGCTTGAGGTCGGCCCAGGTCAGGCGGCCGTCTTGCGACGCCGCCGTGCGACCGATCGCGCGAGGTTGCCCGAGCGCGCTGAAGTCGAGCCGACGGATCTCGTCGCGGCGCTCGAACCCGCAGCCGTCGCCCGCGAGCGTCCACAGCTCGGCCACGTAGCTGTTGCTCGGGATCAGCAAGGCGTCGCCGCGCTCGGCGATCGCGAAGCCGCCGTCGAGCGCCATGCGATCGGGCAGGGCCGGGCAGGGGCTGCGCGCTTGCAGATCGCCGGGCGTGATCACGCTGAGCTCGGCGACGGACTCCTGCGTGTCCCACTTGCTCTCGAGCCCGTCGCTGCTGCGCCACGCTCCGCGGGCGCTGCCCAGCAGGATCGCGCCGTTGGCCAGCGGCCACCCGACGAGGCGCTCGAACGGCTGCGCGAGCTCGATCGGCTTGGTCGAGCCGCGCTCCTTCTCGCCGAGCTCGTGCCACGCGGAAGCCAGGCGCCGCATCTTCTCCTGCGCCTGCTCGAGTGCCTCGACGTCTTTGATGGTTCCCGCCGAGCCGAAGCGGATCATGATGTCGTTGACGGCCTGGCCAGTGCGGGCCTTGGCCAGCTCCCGCTGCTGCGTCAGCGCCAACAGCAGGCCGATCTGCTCGTCGAGCGGATGCTCGTGCAGCACGCCGACCGGCACGCCGCCGTAGCTGACGTGCTTGCCGAGATCGCCGACGCTCAAGGCCATGAAGGTGGTGCCCGGCGGCGGCTCGTCGGCTTCGTAGTCGATCGAGCCGAGATCGTAGCGCTCGCCGTGGGCCATGCTCAGCGCGACGTAGCCGAAGCCGAGCTGATCGGCGTACTCGAGGATCGCCGGCAGATCGTCGAGGCTCGCGTCGAACGCCTGGCCCTCGCCGACCGCCGCGCCGAAGCTCAAGTAGTCCGGGTTGAAGCCCTTGCGCTCGAGGTAGCCGTCGAGCTCCGGCGTCGGGCCGACGATCAGCACGCGCGCCGGATCCTCGGGCTGGCCCTTGCCGCGCCCGAACATCCACCACGCGCCGGCAGCCAGCCCGGCCACGACGACCGCGGCGATCACCGGCTTGAGGCGCGAGCTCCTGGGCGGTGAGACGAGCGAGTCCTCGGGCGAGACCATGGCGCTCAACCTTACTGCGCGGCGGGCTCGAGCAGGAAGGCCCTGGGGATCGGCACGGAGCCGACGACCTTGTCGCGCAGCACGAGCTCGATCTGGATCTCGCTGAGCACCACGCGACCGTCGTTGCTGATGCGCAGGCTCGCGTCGGGCGTGGGCTCGAGGTCGAGCCGGCGCGGGCTCATGCGCTGTGGGCCGCGGAGATCGGCGATCATCACGTCGCGCTCGTCGCTGGCGATCCAGGCCACGCGCGAGCCCTCGCTGGCGACCGCGAGCTCGACGTGGCGATCAATCACGCCGAGCGTCTCGATCGTCAGCAGCTCGGCGAGTGGACGCGCGCTGGCTTCGTGCTCGGCCAACGTAACGGACAACGGCGTGGCGGCTCGCACTCGGTGCAAGCATCGGCGCGCGTCGTCGGCCGCGTCGGGGCAGCGATCGGTCGTGAGCAGCAGCTCGTGCGGGCCGGCCGGGCGCAGGTCGAGCAGTACTGGGGGCTCGGACGGGTGCTCCGGCGTGGCGCTCGGGAACAGCTCGCGTGCGGTCAGAGCCGCGCGGATGGTCTTGTCGTCCAGGGTCGCGACCAGGAACAGCGACGGCTCGTAGCCCTCGATCGCGAAGCTCTCCGCGTCCCAGATCCCGCTCTCACCGATCAGCGCGAGCAGATCGCCGTCGACCCACCACGGACCCGAGTAGCTGTCGGCGGCGTCGATGCGCTCGAGATGCTCGCCGAGCGCATCCCACCAGTGCAGCCAGTCGCCGTCGTAGGTCCACGCCATCGCTCCCTTGGCGTGCGGGCGACCAATGGCTCGCGCTCCGATCGAGAGCGTGCCGAGCGATCGTGCACGACACTGCGGATCCGCGGCGCGCTGCTCGAACGCGAACAGCTCGACGGTGCCCGAGGCTCCGCCGATCACCAGCGCCGAGCCGTCGGGCGCGACCGCGACCGGCGTCGAGACGGTCTCGGGCAACCCGGCGCAGCGCTGGCGGCCGACTTGGCGCTGCGCAGGATCGTCGTCGAAGAGCGCGTCGTTGGGCAGGAACTCGAGCGTGGCCTCCTCGTCGAGCTCGAGCCGCACGCGTCGATAGACATCGACGTGGATGCGCACCGCTCGAATCTCGAGCAGCAGACCGCCGGGGATCGGCGCGGCCTGAACTCGCTCCCACGGGCCCGCCAGGCTGCCCGGCGCGGTCTCGTGGGTGGGCCACGCCTGGATCAGCGCCGTCCAGTCCTCGTGATCGCGCTGCAGCGTCTCGCGGCGCTGATCGATCTTGCGACTGTCGAACACGCGCAGCGCCTGCAGCTCGCTCGCGTTCGGATCGATGTCCCAAAGCCGCGTGAAGTCGGGGTGCTCGAACAGCCCGAGCCGCACGCTGTCGAGCTCGACCAGGCGCGGATCGAGGTGGAGACCGTCGGGCACGCCGACCGCATGCATGCGCGGGCCCTCGACGGCGACATCACCGACGCTGAACACCGCGAAGCGAGCCGAGTCCGGCGGCGACTCGTCGAGGCCCCAGGCGATCGCCACGGGCTCGCGCAGGTGCAGCGCCACGAAGCCGTAGCCGAGCTGATCGGCGTAGGCGATCGCGGCCCGGTAGAGCGGCTCGTCGTCCTCGTCGAGCAGCTCGAGGCCGGCCGTGATCGCCTCGTCGGGGCTGACCTGCGCGACGTTGAAGCCGTCGAGATCGGCCAGCGCCTGGGACGGCCCGGCGAAGTCCGAGGAGACCACCAGCAAGCGCAGCGCGCTGTCGGCTTCGCCGCGGCGCTCACGAGGATCGAGCCAGTCGAAGATCGCCAGGCCCACCGCAATCACGAACACCAGCCCGAAGATCACATAGTTGCGGGTGGCCGGAGCCAGTCGATCCTCACGGTCCGCCATCCTCGTGGTTTTATCATTGATGCGCGGCGGGGCGGACGGCTACAAGCGGGCCATGCTGCGCGCTTCCACGGCCGTGCTCCTCGCCCTCGCTTGCATCGCGTGCAAGGACAAGAACGAGAACCTCTCGACCGAGCCGCTCGAGCTGATCCCGGCCGAGCTCCAGGGCACCTACGGTCGCACGCCGCAGGACGCACCGGGGATGAAGGTCACCGCGACCGGCCTGCAGTTCGAGCAGATGCAGCTGGTGATCCACGACGGCAAGCTGGAGGGCGACACCGTGCGGATCGAGCGGGCCACGCTGCAGTGGGAGAAGCTCGAGCCCAAGACCTGCTCCGGCACCATCGCGCGGCAGGGCGCGCGGCTTTTGTTGGACCTCTACGAAGTGGGCGGCGAGAAGGGCAAGTGCGAGGCGGTGCTCGAGGCCGAGTGGTCGCACTGGCAGCCGATCACCGCGCTGCCGGCCTTGCTGCACGGGCGCTACGATACCGGCTCGGACCTGCTGTTCTCGGTCACCGCCGATCGCCTGCGGCTCGACATCGGCTGGTTCAAGTCCGACATGCAGCCGACGGCGATGCACCAGCTGCCGGGCACCAATGACGAGCGCGCGAAGGTGCTGGTCGACGAGGCCAAGGTCAGCTTCGAGTCCGACGGCGAGACCTTCGAGACCGTGTGCACCGGGACCATCGAGCTGGCCGATGGTTGGTTCACCAGCGAGTTCTGGGTGCCGAAGCGCTTCGAGCTGCCGGTCGGCAGCCCCGAGGCCGAAGATCCGGCCGCGCAGGAGAAGCTCGCGCAGCAACGCGACGCCTGCGAGGGCTGGCACGGCCGCGCGCAGAAGTTCGAGATCAGCATGGACGGACTGCCCAAGGCGCCGATCCAAAAGGGCGACGTGTCGCTCGCGATCACGCCCGAGAAGGTCGTGCTCGAGTCGCCGGCGCTGCGCTGCGAGCAGGAGCTTTGGCGGACCGAGACGGTGCCGACCCGCTACGGCGTGTTCGGGGGCCAACGCATGACGCTCGGCAAGGCCGAGCCGACCGCGGTCTCCGACGCGTGCAAGCTCAACCTGCGGATCTGGTGCGAGCGGCAAGCGGGCGACAACAAGGTCGACGCTGCGACCCCACCGGCCGAGTGGGTCGTCGAGTGCATGAAGGATCAGCAGCACGAGCTGTGCCCCGCGTCGATCACCGTGCAGGCGATCAGCGACCTTCGGTACAAGTTCGCAATCGAGCCGTTCACCTTCAACGAGATCGCGTGCGTCGACACGACCGGCGACTTCACAGTGCAAAAGTAGCTCTCTTGCGTCGGCGGGAACGGCTGGTCTACGGTTGCTCGCGCTCGCCCATGCTCACGCTACGCCATACCTACGCCGCGCTCGCGCTCTCGCTGATCGTGTGGTCGACCGGCTGCTTCGACGACCCGGCCGCCAACGACACGAGCAACGATGGCAGCGGGACCGAAGGCGAGGCGTGCCCGGACGGCTCGGCCGGCTGTGCGTGCTACGGCAACGGCACCTGCGACGCCGACCTCGAGTGCATCGACGACACCTGCAAGCTGCCCGAGTGCGTGCCCGGGTCGCTCAACTGCGACTGCTACGAGGGCGTGTGCTTCACCGGATTGCTGTGCATGGACGGCGTGTGCAAGCCCGACGATCCGATGATGGGCTGCCAGTCGGTCGCCGACTGCGATGGCAGTCCGTGCACGCAGGGCGACGCGCTGTGCGAGGGCGTCTGTCAGCCCGGCGTCGACGTGCAGTGTCCGCTCGGGGCCACCTGCGAGGCGAGCAGCGGATCGTGTCAGTGCTCGCCCGGATCGAAGCTGTGTGGCGCCGACTGCATCCCCGACACGCAGTGCTGCACGGACTCGGACTGCGGCGCGGGCTCGAGCTGCAGCGAAGGCTTCTGCAGCTGTGAAGGTGGCGTCTCGTGCAACGGCGAGTGCATCGTCGGCGCGAGCTGCTGCCCCGGCGAGGTCACGTTCAGCGGCTGCGAGTGCGGCAACTTCAAGACCTGCATCGACGCCGGGCAGTGGAGCGAGTGCGGGGGCGGCAACGCCGAGCCGGCGTGCGAGGCCGGCGAGATCGCCGAGTGCGGCAACTGTGGCTCGACGATCTGCACGCCCGAGTGCCAGTGGACCAGCTGCCAGGGCGAGGGCGAGTGCAAGCCCGACGACATGAGCTGCTCGGTGGACGGCAACCTGTTGATGTGCACGCAATCGTGCTTTTGGACCGACACGATGACGAAGTGCTAGGGAGGAACCACGATGAGCTTCGCCAACCGCACCGTGATCATCACCGGCGCCTCGCTCGGGGTCGGCCGGGCCGCCGCCGAGCACTTCCACCGCGACGGCGCCAACGTGGTGATGGTCGCGCGCCGGGCCGAGCCGCTCGAGCAAGCGGCGGCCGAGATCGGCGATCGCAATCGGATCCTCACCATCGCCGCCGACGTGGGCGACAACGCTGCGCTCGCCCAGCTGGTCGAGCAGACGCACGAGCGCTTCGGGGCCATCCACGGCCTGGTCAACAACGCCGGCGCCCACTTTCGCGGCAACGTCGAGACCCGCGAGGCTGCGCAGTTCGGGATGATGGTCGACGTCAACCTGCGCGCGCCGATCGTGCTCTCGCGGCTGGTGCTGCCGCACCTGCGCAAGCAAGGCGGGTTCATCGTCAACGTCGCGAGCCTGGCCGGCAAGGTCCCGCTCGACGGCGCCGCGACCTACTCGGCGACCAAGTTCGGGCTGCGGGCGTTCTCGTTCGCGCTGGCCGAGGAGCTGCGCGACAGCAACGTGACCGTGTCGGTCGTGAGCCCGGGGCCGGTCGACACCGGCTTCATCATGGACGAGATCGACGAGGTCGCCGACATCGTGTTCTCGCAGACCATGTGCACGGCCGACGACGTCGCGAAGATGATCCTCGACTGTGCCCGCGACGGTCGGCGCGAGCTGGTGTTCCCGGCCAGCGCCGGCAAGCTCGGCACCCTGGCGTACCTGTTCCCGGTCATTCGTCGGGTGATGAAGCCGCAGCTCGAGCGCAAGGGCAGGGCGGTTAAGGAACGGCTGCGACGCGAGCGTGGCGGCGGGAGCTGATGGCGAGCGCAGCCCTGTTTCCGGTCTGGCGTGAGCTCCTGTGCGACGGCGAGACGCCGGTCGGCATGTTCGCGCGACTGCGTGATCCGGCGCGCGGCAGCTTCCTGCTCGAGTCGGTGCTCGGCGGCGAACGCTGGGCGCGGTGGAGCATCATCGGCGTGGGTCACCGCGCGGTCGTGCGCGGGTTCTGGCGCGACGATCAGCTGCACGTCGAAGCCGAGCCGGGGCCCGGTTTTTCCAGCTCGCTCGACGATCTGTGCGGCGTGCGAGGCAAGGTGGGCGAGGGCGCAGGCGCGGCGTTGATCGAGGCGCTGCTCGAGCGCTACCGAGCGGGCTCCGATCCCGATCGCAGCGAGCCGGACGAGCAGCCGCGCTTCTGGGGCGGGCTGGTCGGCATCTGGGCGCACGACATGGTCCGCGACCTCGAGCGCATCCCGACGCCCGCGTGGGAGCAGGCGCCCGATCTGCCCGCGTTCGAGCTGCTGGTCAGCGACACCCTGGTGGTGTTCGACAACCTCTCGCAGAAGGTCCGCGTGTACGCGACCGCGTGCCCGGCCGAGGACGGCGGCGTGGCTCAGGCACGTGCGGAGGCGGAGCGACGCATCGACGCTGTGATCGCGAGCCTGCGCGCCGGTCCTCGCTTGCCGCCGCGATCGCTCGACGAGCAGGTCGCCACGCCCGCTCCGATCCTCGCGCCCGCCTGGGCGACCGGCAGCTACGCGACGCAGGTCCAGCGCGGCCGAGGGCAGGTCGAGCAGGTACATGTACGGCGCCGGGTTGCTGACCCGCAGCATCCGATACACGTCGAGCGGATCGAGCTCGCCACGCGGCTGATCGAAGCGCTGGCTGAGCACCACCTGAAACACGTCGCCCGCGACGATGTGCTGCTGG
>DATLLB010001126.1:0-3270 GCA_035538075.1 Enhygromyxa sp. | reverse complement strand
CCGGCGGTCAGGCCACGACCGGCTTCGGCTTCTCGCTCGACTTGTGCGACCGCTTGGCGCTGCCCGAGCGGCCCGGTCGCTACGCGCTGTGGATGATCGTGCGCGAGCGGGTCACGTCGCCGGTCAGGTTTCGCCGCGAGCACGATCCGAGCGTGTTTCGGGATCCCGCGGTCGAGGAGTTCCTGCGTCGAGCCCAGGCCGACCGTGAGCCGATGATCAACCCACCGCCCGGACCGCCGGTCGGGCGCACGCTGCCGCGCTACGGCGAGGCCGAGGCGCAGGATCTCGAGGCCCCCGACTACGGCGTGACGCTCGAGCTGCCGCGGGTCAGCTTCGCCGACGAGCCCGTCGTGATCCGCGGCCGCTTTCGCCTGCCCGCGCGCCCCTACGAGCGCTGCCCCTATCACGCGCCGCCCGTGCATGGACCTGACGAGCGAGGCCCGAGCGCGATCGTGGGCGTGCGCCTGGTGGTCACGGCCAGCGATCAGATCGGTCCGCAGGTGCACGAGCTCGCGCTGCCGAGCTTCACTCGCTTCCACCCGAGCGAGGTGCGGCCGCTCGTCAGCGGTGGCTTCGCGCTCGACCTGCTCGCGCTACCGGGCGCCTGGAAGACGCCGCGGACCTACTTCCTCTACGTCGTCGCCGGCGGTCGGCTGACCGGTCCACACACGCTCTCGCTGGTCACCCGCGAGATGGTCCCGGGGGCCTCATGAGGTCGTTGCGGCTCGGGCCGTGGCTGCTGACCCCGTGGTACGAGCCCGCGGCCGAGGGGCGTTTGGTCGAGCTCGACGAGCCTGCCGACGTCGCTCGGCTCCTGCGTCGCGCGGTCGAAGCCTGCGGTTCGATCTCGCTGCGGGCGTTCGTGCGCGAGCACGACACCGGGGCATCGCTGGATTTCTACGACGGTGAGCTGATCGATCGTCTGGCCGTGATGATCGCCCGCCGCCGCGTGCAGCTGTTCTTCCTCGAGGAGCTGCCGATCAGCTCGGATCCGGTCGAGGTCGTCGAGTACACGCCCGAGCCGGCGCCGCTCGAGCAGGTCATCGACGAGGTCGAGCTCGTCGACTGGAGCGCCGATCTCGAGGCCGAGGATCCGGTGTGGTTCGAGGTCGCGTGCGAGGTCGAAGAGCCCGTGCAGTTCGAGGTCGCGTGCGAGCTCGAGGAGCTCGCGACCTTCTCGACCGAGCTGGCGAGCACCGCCCGTTAGCGCCCCCGCTGCCAGCCGGTGCTCACCGTCAGCCAGCGCACGATCGGCGGGAACGCCCAGAGCAGCACCATCAGCACGCCGAGCATGCGCGGCCGCATGAACAGCTTGCGCTCGCTCGCGATCGTGCGGGCGACCGCACGCGCGGCCTGATCGTTGTCGAGGTCCGGCAACAACCAGCGGGCGATCTTCGGCACCCGCTCGCGTGCGCCGGGGTTGTTCGCCCAGTAGTCCGAGCCAACCTCGCCGAGCAGCGCCTCGCAGACCGCGATACCGGTCCCTCGTAGGTCGGCGCGCAGACCTTCGGTGAAGCCGCGCAGCGCCCAGCGACAGGCGGCGTAGCCCAGACATCCGCCCGCGACCACGCGGCTCATCGGCGACTGCACGTTGACGATCACGCCCGAGCCGCGCGCAATCATGGCCTCGATGAACGCCCGCGTGATGAAGAACGCGGCGAAGTAGGGCGCGTGCATCATCGTCACCGCCTCCTCGGGCGGGGTCTCGTCGATCGCCAACCATCGTCCGGCGCCGGCGTTGTTGATGATCACGTCGGGCGTGCCGAGCTCGGCGGTGATGCGTGCGGCCACGGCCGTGACCGCGGCGGGATCCGAGAGGTCGCACGGGTACGTGTGCGCGACGTGGCCGGCCGCGCGGATGCTGTGCGCGACCTCGTCGAGCTTGGCGGCCGTGCGGGCGAGCAGCACCGCCTTGGCGCCGCGGCGGGCCAGCTCGCGCGAGGTCGCAGCGCCGATGCCTTGGCTCGCGCCGGTGACGATGACGAGCTTTCCTGCGACATCCATGATCGCTCGGAGATACCACGTCCACGCTTGACAGTGCTGGCGGGTCGCGGTCCCCTTTCGCATGGGTCGACTGCTCTCGATCGGCATGCTCGCGCTCGTGCTGGGGTGCCGCGGCTCCGCGCCCACGGTCGGCGAGAGCAAGGCCGACACGACCACGGACGAATCGGCCGATGCGAGCACGCAGACGGCCGAATCCGAATCCGAGACCGAGACCAGCACCAGCGAGAGCGAGAGCGAGACCGAGACGGGCGACGAGCCCTTCGATCCGACCCCGACCGACGTGCTCGCCGAGCTCGGCTGCAACGTCCCGCTGCCCGATGACAGCGACGCGCGCTGGCAGGCCTTCGTCGCGCAGCGCGAGTCGTGGTTGCACGCGCTGTCCGAGCCGATCCTCGCCTGCGTCGGCAACCGCGACACCGGGCACCCGGCCTTTCATGGCTGCATCGACTGGCACTCGGCCGTGCATGCGACCTGGGCTCTGCATGCGCTGCACCGCATGACCGGCGAGCCGGCCTACCTGCAAGCCGCCAACGCGGTGCTCGATCCGGCCGGCGTCGCGGGCGAGCTCGAGGACATCCTCGCGGGCAACCTGCCCTTCGTCGAGCTGCTGTACGGGCGCGCGTGGTTCCTGCTGCTGGCCCGCGAGCGCGAGCTGGCGCTCGAGGGCCAGCCCGGCGCGATGGATCTGCGACCCCACGCCGAGGCCATCGCCGATCAGCTCGAAGAGGTGCTGATGGGGCAGGGCGCGGACCAGCTGAGCAGCGGCGTGCTGGCCGACGACTACTTCAACGCCAGCTGGGCGCTGCTCAACCTGCATCGCTGGGCGCTGCACGTCGGCGATGCCACTCGCGCGGCGTGGATCGAGTCGGCGATCACCGACGTCGTCATGACCGTCGAGTGCCCTCTGGTCGACGAGCTGACCTTCGCAGACGACTTCTTCCCGCCGTGTCTGCATCGCGCGCTGGCGGTGCTGAGCGTGCTCCCGCAGTCGCAGACCGACGCGTGGCTGACCGGCGAGCTACCCGGGCAAGGCGAGTTCGAGCTCGCGCCGCTGTGCGAGCCGGCGCCGGCCCACGTCGCCGGGCTGAACTTCTCGCGCGCGTGGGGCCTGTGGGCGCTTTGGGAGGCGAGCGGGGACACGCACTATCGCGATCTCTACGTCGAGCACGTGTGGCGCCACGTCGCGCAGCCGAGCTACTGGGCCGAGGACTACTGGGCGCACTCGCACTGGATCGCGCAGTTTGGTGTGCATGCGATCTGGTTGAG
>DATLLB010001125.1:0-3050 GCA_035538075.1 Enhygromyxa sp. | reverse complement strand
GCACAGATGCAGGCGCTGTCTGATCAGGGCAAGGTCTGGTCGATCTTCGACGACCTCGCGCTGATCCGTCGGCTGCGGAGGGACGTGCGTGACCTGTTCGAGCACCTGCACGAAGAGGATCCGAGCGTGCGTCGCTGGGTCGAGCCGCTCGCCGACGAGCTCGAGCCTGGCGCGGTGCGGAGCATCGACGAGGGCCCGCTATCGCCCTGGGCGATGACGCCCGCGCGACGGTTCACGATCGGTGCCGCCACGGCGACGGCGGTCAGCGTGATGATCGGCGTGGGCGTGGTCATGGGGTTGATCGCGGGGGACCTGTGGGCGCTCGCAGGGCTGCTCGCGCTGCCGCTCACGCTGGCCTTCGCGGTGCGCGGGCTCGAGGTGCTGCGAGGCCGCCGCGATCTACCCGAGTGATTGCAGACAGACCCCAGCGCGCTGCAACCAGGCGCTCAGCGATGCGGCGTCCGACGGCAGCGACGCGGTACCGCGTCGCTCGACGAGCTCGACCATCGCCGCGGTGTCCTTGGCCGGAACGCCAAGCGCCTCGAGCTCGCTGTCGGTCTTCTCGACGCGCAGGCTCTCGGTTCCAGTGCGCCCGCTGACCGCCAGCAGCCACGACTCGAGCCGCTCGACGGCGATGCCACCCACGATCGCGATGCAGTCCTCGCTGGCGAGCTCTGCGAGCGTCTGCTCGACCTCATGCTGGCGTGCGGTGTTCTTGCTGCCGTCGCGATCGCGCGAGAACATGAGCACCGCGCATCCACGCTCCATCGCGTGGAGTCGGGCGGCGAGGATCGCCTTGCGCTCGACGCCCTTGCCTTTGCTGCCGACGGCGAGCTTGGGGATGTTCTTCCACTGCATCGCATCGCGCACGCACCAACCCGACGGTGCGACTTGGCGTGCGAGCGCCTCGAGCACGCCGGGTGCTGGAGCTGGATCGCGATAGCTCGGCTCGACGCACCATCCACCGAGCTCGTTGCGGCCTTCGCCGGCCAGGAAGACTTCGATCACGCTTCGTCCTCCCCGACCAACGCGGCCTCGGTGTCGCCGTCGGCGTACGCGACCCAGAGCTCACCGGGGTGGTAGACGCGTGCTCGCTCGGCGAAGTTGGGCGTGCGATCGAGCCGGATCACGCGGGTGCCCAACTTGGGGTCGCGGGTGGTGACGAAGATCTCGTGCGGCTGCAGCTCGTTGACGAGGATCGGGCTGTGCGTGGCGATCAGGATCTGCGTGGTCTTGCTGATCTCGCGCAGCGTGGCCACGACATCGCGGATGCGGGCGGGGTGCAGGCCGTTCTCGGGCTCTTCGATCAGCAGGATGCTGGCGTTCGCGTGCAGGTACGGGAGGGTCGCGAAGGCGAGGTAGTAGAGCAGGCCCTCGCTGGCCATCGACGCGGGGATCTTGGTGCCGTTGGCGAGCTCGATCTGCAGCTCTTTGTGCGTGGTCGAGACGTTGCGCAGGCCGATGTGCTTGATCGTGGGGAAGCGCTCGCGCACTCGAGCGGTGATGGCGTCGACCGGGCGATCGCTGCGATTGATCAACGCGTCGAATAAGCCTGCGAGGCCGGCTCCGCGATCGGTGAGAAAGCCGAGCTCTTCGCCCTCGGGAATGAGCGGGCTGGGAGCACCCAGCGCATCAGGATCGAGATGGGCCAAGGCTGTGCCAGTGCGAAGCACATCATCAAACTCCCTGGCACCCGTGACGCTGAGTGCAGCGCCAAAAAACTGTAGGTGATGCTGCTGTCCCGAGGCTTGAATCGTCAGACCTCCACCGACCCGACACCATGGGTTCCAACTTTGGACGACCCCCTCCAGCGCCGCCTCCACCGCCACCGCCACCGCCCGCAGGATCGTCGACTTCCCACTGTCGTTCGGCCCAATGAACGCCTGCAGCGGCCCCAGCTCGAGCTCCACGTCCTCGATGCAGCCGAAGCCCTTGATGTGGATGCGCTCGATGCCCGGCACCGAGCGCGAGTATGACCCACTCAGCCCACCCGGCGATAGCTCGCGCCCGCGGGATCCCAGACCCACAGCCACGGATCCCCAACCTTCACCCCGTCGCGCACGAGCGGAGTCTTGAGCGGCCGAAATCCATCCGTGAGCCCAACCTCGCGCCGCAGCCGAACGAAGCTCGGCCGCTGCTCCGGCCGAAGCTCGGCGACGCGAGCGGCGATCGTCGTGATCTCGAACTGCTCCGGCTCGCGCACGACCAAGGTCGCAACCACCACGTCGGCGCCCACCGATCCGGCCAGCTCGACGAGCGGCTCCGCCAGCGTCGCGCGACCAACCCCGTACACGACCGCCAGCTCGACACCCGCAACCCCGTAGAGCGCGTCCTCGATCTCGCGCGGCGACACCCAGCCATGCGGGCCGCGGATCAGGTGCGAGATCCGATCGACATACCAGTAGTCCCCGTCCGCATCGCGCCGCACGAGATCGCCGGTCGAGTACCAAGTCTCGTTCGGGCCGAACACGTCGCGATGAAAGCTCGCGACCGCGTCGGTCCCGGCCTTGCCCTCGCGCCCGAACGCTGGATGGGTCGGCCCAACCTTGGCGATCAACAGCCCGGCCTCGCCCATCCGACAGCGCCGCGCATGCCCGAGCGCGTCGCGGACGAAATCCTGACGATCATAGTCGTACGCGACCAGCTCGAGCTGGTTCGCGCCCGGCAGCGGACGCCCGAGCGCACCTCGCTTGCCGGAGATGTTGGCGAGCACCAGGTTGCCCTCGGTCGAGGCATAGAACTCGCGCACGGCGATCGGCCCAAAGCGCTCGAGCAGCTCCCCCCACAGCTGCGCGCGCATGCCCGAGCCGGCGAACAAGCGCAGCGAGTGGTTGCCGGCCGTGGCCGCGCTCTCGGCATGGACGAGCGCGCGGCACATCTCGCCGGCATAGAAAACCACGGTCGCCCCATAGCGGCGCACCTCGGCCCAGAACTGCTCGGGATCAAAGCCATGCGCGAGCGCCAGCCGTGAGCGACCGACCAGCGCACCACCAACCGCGACCAGCATCCCGGCTGGGTGATGCAGCGGCAGCACGCAGTAGACCGTGTCC
>DATLLB010001124.1:0-6237 GCA_035538075.1 Enhygromyxa sp. | reverse complement strand
ACGTCGATCTGCGCATCGAAGATCTCGAGTGTGAGCGCGACGAGGTCGACGAGCTGCTCGACGAAGCCAACGAGCTCGCCGACGAGGTCGGGGTCCGGCCCAATCAGATGCCGTAGCCCAGCAGCGGATCGGCGAGCGACGGGGCTGATCCTGACGGCGGGGTGGCCGGTCCCGCCACCCGTCGAGGCATCTCCCCCTGCTGGCCGCTTTGGGCCGTGGGGTGGCCGCTTTGCGGGGGTGCGCTCGCGTCCGGCTGCTCGGGCCGCGTCCGCGCTTGCACGGGGGTCTCCAGCTCGGCGACGTCGGTCGGAGCGGTCGCGGCCACGAAGCCCGCGGCAGCGCTGCCGAGCTGCATGGCCATGACGACTACTGGGATCAACAGCACCGCCAGGTTGAGCGTAGGCAGCACCTGCTCGACCCGCTCGGCCAAACTGCGTGAATTCCCGTTCATGGGGGCTCCGATGCCAGGGTGCGCAAAACGTTCCACCTGCACTCCGCCTTCAGCCGTCCGGCTCGGCGACAAATATGGATAGTCCGATTCAGCCATCGCGAACCGCGGGAGTCTGGATTCACCCGTGTTTTGCGCACATGCTCCTGCATCACGGTCGACCGGCTACACACGGCCAGATGCGCTCGGAGCGGGTCTGCGCGCGTGTACAGGAGAGATCCCCAAAACTTTTTTCAAAATTTTTTCGAGCGTCGGTGCTACGAATGTGGGTTTTACGCTGAACTGATCGGTGCAGTCTCGCACCGTCGAAGCGAGTGACCGGGCTGCACCAATGACCACGGTCGCGATGGTGTAGCGAGTCAGCTTTGAATGCCGAACCGATCGCCGCGCCTGTGCGACTAAGTACAGTTCATATTTGGGTCCGAGGAACAAATGACGGTCAATTGGCCGTTCGGCCGGTCGAGTGGTCCTACGACGGGGGTTTACAGCACCCATCGGCGAAAATTTGCGTGCGCTCCGAACGTGTTCCCCTGGGCAATGGAATGATCACACCACAAATAATTCGTAGCTTGGCGCGCAGCAACCGGGAGCGTGGGGTGTGTATTCAGGAAGCATGATGCGTCGCAAGCAGATGTTCTCGGTCCTCGCTCTGGTCGCCCCGCTCGCCATTGGTGCGGCCATGGCTTCTCCAATCATCACCGTGTCGAACGCTTCGGCCGAGGGCTGGCTGCCCAACCTGTGCGAGTCGACGCGCAACGTCTGCATCCACACCCTGATCACCACGGCGCCAGTGCTGCGCGCCAACGTGTGCTGGGACGGCACCGACACCAAGCTCATGGGCTCGACCGGCTGCCCGACCGGGTCGTTCGGCTACTACCTGACCTACGGCGAGGTCGCCGATCCAAATACCAACACCGTGCTGCCGTACTCGCCGCTCAAGAACACCTGCGATCTGGGCGTGTGTGCGGTCGGCGAGATCGGTGCCAACGACATCATCATCGACGGCGTGGCTTGCTGTAACCCGAAGACCGGCGAGTGCAAGGCGCCCGACGAGGACGGCCTCTGCGGGGTCGGCGACATCACGTGGTGCGAGAAGATCGAGGACAACGGCGACGGCACCATTACTTGCCACGAGTAGCCAGCGCTCGTGTCTGCGCGACGACACGCTTGTTCTTGTACTTGGTGACGTCGAGGTGCAGGTCGTCGGCGAGATTCACAGCCGCCGCATAGACGGCAGCCGCTTCGCCGTAGGCCCCTTGCTTCTGCAAGAGGTCGCCCAAGACCTCGACCTGCGCGAGATACTCGAGCTGTTTGTCCGGCTCGGTCTCCCGGACGACCGGCAAGGTCTTGATGAGCACCTTGACGGTGTCTTTGAACTTGCGATCAAAGGCAGCGTCGCGAGCCTCGGCCATGGCCGCGTCGGCGGTCAGCACGGCTGGCGGCGTGATGGTGACATCGAGGGCGGGAGCGTCGCGCGAGATCAGCACGCCCAGCACGAACACCCCCGCGAGCATGCCCCCGGTCATCAGCGGCCGCGCGCTCCGGCGAAGCCAGCGGACCGGTCGGCAATGATCAGGCTCGGCGAACACGGCGAGCAGCTCGCCCATGTTCTCGAAGCGCTCGTAGGCATCGACCGAGAGCCCGCGGCGCAGCGCTCGAACCACATTTGCCGGGGCGCGGACGGTGCCTTTCGGCCCGGCCGAGATCGAGGCGAGTCGACGCTCGGCGTCGGAGCCCGAGAACGGGTGGACTCCGGCGAGCGCCTCCCACAGCGCGACACAGAACGAGAACTGATCGCTCCGCTCGTCGCCCGCGAAGCCACGCAGCCGCTCGGGCGCGATGTACCGTAGAGTCCCGAGCGCGTATTTCAGCCCGGTTTCCCGGGCGTGAAGAGACTGATCGGACTCGGGCTCGCCGTCCGCGGTCTCGGGCTCGCCGTCCGCAGTGTCGAGGTGCCGCGCCAAGCCGAAGTCGCCGACCGCGACGGTGCCGTTCGCTCGCAGCAGCACGTTGGCGGGCTTGAAGTCGTGGTGGACGAGGCCCGCTCGGTGAGCCGCCTCGAGCCCGCGACCGGCCTCGCAGAACAGGTGCATGATCGCCGCGGGCTCGCGGTTGCCGGCGGCCAACCAGCGGCGCAGATCCATCTCGGCGTACTCCATCGCCAAGAACGGCGTGCCGCGGTGCTCACCGATGTCGTGCACGGCGATCACGTTCTCGTGGTTGAGCCGCGCCATCGCTCGTGCCTCTCGCAGCGCCGACTCGAGCTCGTCGCTCGCGTAGCCGGTGAAGAGCTTGAGCGCGACGCGACGGCCGAGATCGCGATCGATGGCCTCATAGACCATTGCGAAGCTGCCGTCGCCGAGCAGCCGCACAATCTCGAAGCGACCTGCGACAGCAGGAGCAGCGAGCTCGGCCGACTCGATCGGCATTTGCACGACGGCGCTCATCGGGGGCCAGGGGAGGCCTGAACAGAGTACCGTGCCTGGAGCCCCGACAAGGGATTTTGTGCAGTGCGCGCGAAAACGCGATTCTGACCCGATCTCCCACAGAGGACGCGAACCTGCACCAGAGATCGGCACCCTCGCGCGGGGCGTATGCGCCCCGCGAATGAGCCCGGTAGGAGTCGAACCTACGACCAACGGATTAAAAGTCCGTCGCTCTACCTCTGAGCTACGAGCCCGTTGTGCAAGAACAAGTTGAGTAGCGACCCCTACGGGATTCGAACCCGTGTTGCCGGCGTGAAAGGCCGGTGTCCTAGGCCTCTGGACGAAGGGGTCGGAGGAGCGAGCGGGTTTCTACATGCTTGGGCGGTGGCCTGCAAGCAGGTCACCGCCCAATTCCGGCCGCTCAGCCGATCAATCACTTCGGCGCAATGAACGACGTCCGGCGCGCGACCTCGTGGAAGGTCTCCTTCATCGCGTTCCAGGCGTCGGGGTGGGTCTCCATCACCAGCGCGTACATGAAATTGTTGGCGGCGACGATCTGCAGCAGCGCCTTGGCGGGCTCACCACCTTCGGGGGCGGGCAGATCGATCACGGCCTGGTAGAAGCGCTTGGCGGGGTCCGTCTTCTCTTCGCTGATCGCCGCGCCCGTGTATCCGAAGGCCTCGACGATCTCGTCGCGCCACACGGTCATCTCCTTGGCCTTGTCCTCGGGGAACGAGGCCAGAGCCATGTGGGTGATCATCGCGCCGGGCGTGTCGGGCACGCAGCCGACCGACTCGACGTCGGCGGAGAGGCTGGCGAAGCCGGGCTGCATCTCGACGAAGTTGTCGGCGGTGACGTTCTTGGGCAGCCGAATCAGGACGGTCTGGCCGAAGTAGGCCTCGGGGAAGTCGGCGGTCTCGGCCGGGCAGACCTTCTTGGTCGGGTCCATCTCGTCGGCCGCGGAGCTGCCGTCCTCGGTCTTCCCTTCGTCTTCGCCCTTCTTGGGCTTCTTCGTCTTGCCGCCGTCATCCGTGCTTGCGGTCTGGCCGTCCTCGGGCGGTGTGGTCCCGGGAGGATCCTTTTCGCAGCCGGCGACGAGAACGAGAGAGAGGATCAACGAACTGAAGATGGAAGATCGGATCACGGGCTCAGGTCTCCTGGGGTCGGCGCATTCTTGCCAGTTTGGCCAGCGAACTTCAAGAGATCCGCTGGAGTGCGGCCCGGTCGGCGCCGTGCGAGGGCTGGGCAGCTGCCAACGGGCATCACGCTGAAAAGTGCCAATCCACGGCGCCGCCGGGCAGAAAATAGATGAGGTGCATGCGCGCGCCGGTCACGGTCGGCACGTGCCGGCTGCCCGGCCCCAGCACCACCCAACCCGGCGGCCGCGACTCGAAATGGCAGCTTTGCGAATCGGCAGCGAAGCCGAGCGTGAACTCCCCGCGCGGATGCGTGTGCTCGACCCCTGCGCCGATCATGCTGACGACGTCGATCGACAGCCCGTGGGTCTCGGCGCTCGGCTTGGCGACCCGACCAAAGCGCGCCTCCGGAGCGCCGCGATCGGCCAACCACCCCTCGTCGACGCCCTGCGCGAGCGCCTGTCCGATCGCCTGCACCTGCGCGCCCGCATACGGGAATTCGCGCTCGAGCGTGGCCTCGATCGCGGCGACCGACTCGGGTGTGCCGTCGAGCTCGGGCGCGAGCGCGGCGACGCGAGCGAGGATCGGATCGAGCAGTGACAGCAGTGATTCGGTGTTCGACATGATCAGTTCTCCGGTGAATCGGCGTGGTCGTGCCATTCGGTCGCGGTCACGCGAAGCCTGCGATGACGTCCGGCCTGCGCAGGCGTGCCGCTCCCGCCTCCGGTCAGCAGCGCGGGGCCACTGAGCACCGATCGGATCGCAGCGGGCTCGAGGTTCGCGAGCGCGACCCCAGGCCCGTCTTCATCCTCTCTCGCGGCGCTCAACCACGCGCTGACGGCCGCCCCGCGACCGAGCGGCGCGAGGGCGACGAAGCGCTCGCGCACCAGCACGACATCGAAGGGAAAGCGCTCGAGCGAGCCCTCGCCGATGCGCATGCCGGGGTGCTCGAAGTCGACGCGCACCAGCACCGCGAAGCGATCGAGCGCGCGCACGGCCAGCGTCTCCGTCGGGCAGTCGCTCGGCCACAGCCACACCACGTCGCCGTCGGGGCTGTGCAGCTCGACCAGCTCGCCGGGGTCGAGCTCGACGCTCGCGAGCGTGCGCTCCAGCCCGGCCAGCTGAAAGCTCAAATTGCGGTAGTCGATCGCCGCGAGGATCGGCAGCTGCATCGCCGGATCGTCGACCATGCGCGCGAGCGTCTGCAGTGCGCCGGGCAGCTCCGGATCGTCGCGCAGGATCGCCGTGGTTAGCCGGCTGTCGTCGGGGATCCACGCGTAGTCGCCAAAGCGCTGCGCAGCCGTCCCGCACTCGCCGATCGGCGCGGGCGGATCCTCGACGGTCTCGACCGGCTCGGGCGGGACGCTGGCGCCGTTGCGTTCGCACGCGAGCGCGAGCGCCAGCACGCCCACGCACACTCCCACCAACCGCCACCACTGCATCGCGCTCACGACTCGAGGAAGTGCTTGAGCCGATCGGGCGTGAGCGCGAGCTGGCCGACGACCAGGTTCTGCTCGCTCACCAGCTCGAGCGCGGCGATCAAGCCCTGCACCTGTTGGTTCTCCTCCGGGTGCTTGCGCGTGCGCAGCTGCTCGAGCGCCTCGGCGAGGTCGCCGTTGGGTCGCAGCGTGACCTGACCTTCATACGCGGCCCCGGAGCGACGCAGCAGGAAGTCGACCTGCGCGATCGGGGCGCTGACGTCGTAGTGCACGAGCGGACCGACCGCGAACAAGATCAGCTCGATCGCGCCGTCCTGCTCGAGGCTCCGCCGCAGCTCGGCCTCCAGCGGCGAGCTCTCGGCCTCGCGCGCGGCCAGCAGCGGCTCGAGCCCGTTGCCGACCGTGTCGACCGGCATGAACGCCGCGATGTCGCCGTCGAGCAGCGCGACCCGCCACGGGAACGAGCCGGTCGGCAACCAGACCTCGATATCCTCGACGGTGCTCTTGCGAAAGCCCTGCTCGAGCAGCGGCGCCACCTCGCTCGCCGGCTTGCTCAGCGGGCGCAGGAAGTAGGGCGTCTTGCCGAGCGGCTGCACGAACGCCAGCGTGGTCGGCCCCAACCAGTTCGCAGGCTCGGCATCACCGTCGAGCAGGATGTCCAGGCCTTCGTCGAGCACCGCGCGCTCGTCGAGCAGATCGGCGGCCTGCGGCGGGATCGCGAACACGACCGCGAGCACGTCGATGTTGAAGCGCTTGCTCAGCCGATCGTAGGAGACCCGCTGCGCGTC
>DATLLB010001123.1:0-5216 GCA_035538075.1 Enhygromyxa sp. | reverse complement strand
ATTGGTGATGGTGCCGGTCGGCACGCTGGTGGTGCCGGGCCCCGCGGCCACGCCCGTGCACCTCAAGGGCCTGCTCGACAAGCTCGGCGTGCACGCCGACTTCCTCCACGTCGGTGCGTTCAAGGGGGCCGCCGAGCCACTGACTCGCGACGCGCCCTCGCCCGAGATGATCCAGACGCTCGAGGCACTGATCGAGCAGGCCTACGCGACCATGGTCGCCGGCATCGCGCAGGGTCGCGGCAAGTCCGAGGATGAAGTTCGAGGCTGGATCGATCAGGCGCTGTTCACCAGCGAGCAAGCGGCCGAGCGCGGGTTGATCGATCGCGTCGAGGCCTGGGAGCCGTTCCTGGCCGCGGCCGTGGGCGAGCGTGGGTGGAAGAAGACGGCGCTGGGCAAGGGCGACAAGGGAGCGTTCGATCCCGTCGAGCTGCAGCGCTTCTTGGGCCTCGCGCCGCCCAACCGTCCGAGCGAGCCCCACGTCGCGTTGGTCTACGCCGTCGGCAACATCATCGACGGCAAGGGGCAGGGTCCGCTCGGCGCCACCCAGGAGATCGCCTCGGGTCAGCTGGTGCCTGTGCTCGATCGCATCGCCGAGGACGACAAGGTCGCGGCCGTGGTCCTGCGCATCGACTCGGGAGGCGGCAGCGCGCAGGCCTCGGAGCAGATCTGGCACGCGGTCGAGCGCCTGAAGGCCAAGAAGCCCGTGGTCGTGTCGATGGCCGGCGTCGCGGCGTCGGGCGGCTACTACATCGCCGCGGGTGCGACCAAGATCTACGCCGACCCCGACACCCTGACCGGATCGATCGGCGTGGTTGGAGGCAAGCTGGTGCTCGGCCAGGCGCTCGAGCAAGTCGGCGTGAAGACCTACGCGGTCAGCAAGGGCGCGCGGGCGTTGATGTGGTCGCCGATGCAGCCGTGGAGCGAGGCCGAGCGCGAGGTCGTCTACGGCATGATGGCGCACACCTACGAGGTCTTCCTCGAGCGCGTCGCCAAGGGTCGCAGCCTCGAGCGCGACGCCGTGCACGAGATCGCCCAAGGCCGCGTGTGGACCGGCTCCGCCGCCAAGGAGCGCGGCCTCGTCGACGAGCTCGGCGGCCTCGAGCAGGCGCTCGCTGCTGCGCGCGAGCTCGGCAAGGTCGACGCGAAGCTCGGGCTCGAGGTCTATCCCGCCGACCCCACGCTCAAGGATCTCCTGGGTAGCTTCGAGCAGGTCGCCGCCGTGCGAGCGGGGGCGCGCGCCGATGGGCTCCCGACTGCGCTCGGGGTCGTGGTCGATCAGCTCGCGCTCAGCGTGGGGCCCGAAGGTCAGGCGTGGGTCGACGCCGTGCGCAGCTCGTTGCGGACCGCAGTCGCGCTGCAGGGCAGCCACGTGTGGACGGTCGAGTGGATCCAGCCAGTGCGCTGACGTTCAAGGATCGACTCATCCGAAGTCGCGCCTACGACACAGGCGTGCGAGCGAGGTCGCATGGTCGAGCGCATTCTAGCAGCCCACCCGTGAGATAGTGGCGAGCATGGGCTTCGAGCGCGGCGACGACCTGTTCGAGATCGGCGGCGCGCTGTGGCTGTGGACGCGTCCGGTCGGCCAGTCCGTCTACGACTTCGACTTCGAGCGCATGCTCGGCGTTCGGCGCCCCTACGATCGCCCGGCGCCGATCGAGGTCGTCGCCCGCATCGGCGCCTTCGACGATTACGCCCACACGCACGCGGAGCTGCTCGCGTCGGGGCTGCGGCTGATCAACTCGCCCGACGAGCATGCGCGCGCGAGCCTGCTGCCGCGCTGGTACCCGCTGCTCGCCGACCTGACCCCCGAGAGCCTGGTGTTCACCGAGCGCCCCGATCCGCAGCTGATCGGCGAGACGCTCGGCTGGCCGATCTTCATGAAGGGTGTGCGCCAGACCAGCCGACACCGTCGCGCGCTGTCGATCATCCACGGCCCCGACGATCTCGAGCGCGCGCTCGATCAGTACGCTCGCGACCCGATGCTGTCCTGGCAGGAGATCGTCTGTCGCCGCTTCGAAGCGCTGCGCCCGGTCGACGACCCCAATCCCGAGCGGATCCCCAGCTCGTTCGAATTCCGCAGCTTCTGGTGGCGCGGTCGCTTGGTCGGGTTCGGCCGCTACTGGTGGTACGGGATCGACTACGCACCCACTGCAACCGAACGCGAGGCCGCGCTGGCGATCGCGAGCGAGGCCGCGCGGCGAGTGGCGGTGCCGTTTCTGGTCGTCGACGTCGCCCAGCGGCGTGACGGCAGCTGGATCGTGATCGAGTGCAACGACGCGCAGGAGAGCGGCTACGCCGGCGTGTCGCCGCTCGCGCTGTGGCGAGCGGTGCTCGAGAGCATCGCTTAGCGACCCCAGCTCATGTCGACGTGCACGTCGACCAGCCCGATCTTGTCCTTGGTCCCACGCGGGATCAGCCGCCCGGTCACCTTGGGATCCTTCCCACCCGCGCGAGCGATCAATGTGCCCGCATAGCCGTCCAGCATCGGCAAGAACCACGGCCCGAGCGGCTGCGGCACGCCGCGCAGGACGACCTTGGAGTGGCCGCGCTCGGCCTCGACGATCTCGCTCTCGCCGAAGTCGAAGTATTGCAAGGCGGCGCGCTGGAGCTTCTCGACGATGCGCTCGGGCGAGCTCGCCGCCAGCAGCACGCGGTGCACGAGCGTCAGATCCCGTATCGCGGTGTCCTGGGCGCGCGCGCGCACCGACTGCTCCCACGGGCGGCGCTCGAGCTTGGCGATGATCTCGGTGATCGGGCGGATCGGCAGCGCGTCGTACCAGCCGACCGCGACGAACATCTGCCGAATGAAGCCGCGGTGGGGGCCGTCCGGCAGCGCGCTGGCGACCGCGTCCATGCCCCCGGCGATGTTGGCTTTCACGTAGTCACGCATCCCGAGGTAGGTCGAGCCGCGTACGTGAAAAGGGCTCTCGCCGGGCGCGTACACCCCGATACGTTCGCACATGCGCGCGCGTACGTCGAATTGTGTGGTACGAGTGACATCGCGAGGTAACGAACTGGTGCGCATGTCCAACCACCGCCAACACCACATCGAGATCGTCGAGTCCTTCGATCCGGCCGATTTTCAGCCGGGCACGGTCAACAAGCTGCGCCTGTCGATGGTCGGCAACGGCATGGGCGGGCTGATCAGCATGCCGATCGTCGTGTTCCGTGGCGTCGAGGACGGTCCGGTGATGGGTCTGACCGCGGCGGTGCACGGCAACGAGCTCAACGGCGTGCGGGTCGTGCAGAAGGTCGTTGGTCACCTCAAGCCGACCAAGCTCAAGGGCACGGTCGTCTGCGTGCCGGTCGTCAACGTGCCGGGCTACCTCAACAACACCCGGCACTTCAACGACGGCTACGACCTCAACCGCATGATGCCGGGCAAGCGCGGCGGCACGCCCTCGCAGGTCTACGCGCACCGGTTCATGAACCGCGTGGTCAAGCACTTCAACTACATGATCGACCTGCACACGGCCAGCTTCGGTCGCATCAACACGCTCTACGTGCGCGCCGATCTGACCAACCCCGACGCGGCGTGGATGTCCCTCTGCCAGCAGCCGCAGATCATGCTGCACAACGTCGGCGCCGACGGGACCCTGCGCGGCGCGGCGATGGACATCGGCGTCAAGTCGATCACCGTCGAGGTCGGCAACCCCAACGCCTTTCAGACTGCGCTGATCCACGACGGCACCACCGGGGTGCTCAACGTGCTCTCGCGGCTCGGCATGATCGAGGATCCCGAGGAGCTCAACCCCGGCGAGCCGGTCACCTGCGTGCGCTCCTATTGGATGTACACCGAGGTCGGCGGCGTGCTCGAGGTGTTCCCCCAGCTGGCCGCGCGCGTCCGCAAGGGCGAGCTGGTCGGCCGCGTGACCGACATCTTCGGCGAGCTGATCGAGGAGTACCGCGCGCCCGAAGACGGGATCGTGATCGGCCGCTCCACGCACCCGGTCAATCAGACCGGCTCGCGGATCATCCACCTCGGCATCGAGGGCGAGATCGACTCCGACAAAGCCGACGAGACCGCACCCGACGAGTAGCCATTTAGCCCCCCCGCGGACGGCTTGGTGGGAGCCGCGGGCGGCCGCTTCGCGGCCGTTCGCTCGCTCCGCGAGCGAAGCGGATCGGCACGTAGTTCCCGGCGGCAGGTGGTGACCCCCGAGGGGGTCTGGTTCAGCTCGATGCCGATCGGTCACCACCAAGTGACCGGCATGGGGCTAGGAAAACTCCTGCCAAGCGCTGTCAGGAGCCACGGCGCACGCCCTTCCCTCGCCCGCTCCGCCGCGCCATGCTGCGCGCGTGGCCAAGCTCGCCGAGGGGTTGATCGAACACGAAGGCGTCCCGCGCTGCTGGTGGTGCGACGCGGACGACGACTACCGCCACTACCACGATCACGAGTGGGGCTTCCCGGTCGCCGACGATCATCGGCTGTTCGAGAAGATCTCACTCGAGGGCTTTCAGTCGGGGCTCAGCTGGCTGACGATCCTGCGCAAGCGCGACAACTTCCGGCGGGCGTTCGCGGACTTCGACTTCCACGCGATCGCCCGCTGGCGCGCGAACAGTCGGATCGAGAAGCTGCTGCAGGATCCCGGCATCGTCCGCCACCGCGGGAAGATCGAGGCGACCCTGCACAACGCCAAGCAGGCGGTCGCGCTGGCCGACGAGTTTGGCTCGCTGGCGGCCTACGTGTGGCGCTTCGAGCCCGAGCCGCGCAGTCGACCCAAGCGCATGACCAAGGCCGCCCTCGGGCAGCTCGGCAAGACGCCCGAGTCGCTCGCGCTGGCCAAGGATCTGAAGCGGCGCGGGTTCAAGTTCTTCGGGCCGACCACCGCCTACGCGTTCATGCAGGCGATGGGGCTGGTCAACGATCACCTCGAAGGCTGCGCCGCGCGAGCACGGGTCAGCAAGGCGCGGGCGGCCTTTCGCGCGCCCGGCTGAGTTGCTCAATGGAAGGTCTTGCCGCGGGCGAGGTCGGCGATCATGCTCGCGATTCGCTTCTTCCGCGTCTCCGGCCGTTTGGCGGTCTGCAGGCGGTGATAGATCGCAAAGAGGTTCCTGCGATCGAGCGTTGCGAAGAACTGCTTGGCCGCGCGGTTGCTCTTCAGCGCTGCGAGAAAGTCATCCGGGATGACCATCTCGGACGACCCAGCATAGGCTCGCTCCCATCGCCCGTCCTGGCGGGCCGCTTCGACGTGAGCCAGGCCGGACGGCTGCAT
>DATLLB010001122.1:0-2514 GCA_035538075.1 Enhygromyxa sp. | reverse complement strand
GGGGATCAACCACGCGCCCTCGAGATCCTCGGTGCCCTCGGGCCGCTGCGCGAGCTGGTAGTTCGAGCCGGTCTGCGGCTGGCGGATCAGCACCTTGAAGCCGTCTTGGCTGGCGGGCCCGCGCACGTCCCAGGTCGTGGTCGTCTGATAGAAGCTCTCGACCTCGAGCACCCCGCGGACGATGCGGGTGACCTTCATCTCCTGGCCCGCGTACTGCTTCGACGAGGTGATCATGATCCCGGTCTCGACTGCGAACGGGATCGTCACCGAGGTCTCGGCGCCAACCGCCTCGGACAGGCCCTCGCCGACGAAGCTGCCGCCCGAATAGATCGCGATCGGTCCAGGCTCGAGCACGTACTCGGTCGAATTCTCGAAGCGCACGACCCGATAGGGATTGGCCTCGTAGCCATAGCCGGCGCCGCCAGGCTTGTAGAGGAAGGTCTCCTCGGCGTCGACCGACTCGTTGATCAACGCGACCATCGTCGAGGTCCCGTCGGGCACGGTGACCGGGTCGACGAGATCGACCTGCGTCAGCCCGGTGATCCGTTGCGAGCGCGCGGAGGCCTGCGTGCTGCGACGCAGCGTGTCGACGTCGATCGTGGTGGTGTCGACGTTGTTGGCGATGTCCTGCGCCGGGTACTCGGCCGCCTTGTCACGCTTGGACTTGGACGGCATGGTTGGCTTCGCAGCCGGCTTGGCCTCGCTCCGGTCGTAGTCGCCCTCCAGCAGCATGTCGTCGCCGTAGTCGTAGCTGCCGCCCGTGCCTGCGCCGCGGCCATAGCCCGCTGCGCCACCGGGCGCCGCGGCTTCGGGCTCGGGCGCCGGCATCATCTCGCCCTCGTAGGCCTCCTCCTCTTCGGTCCACGTGGTCTCACCGAGCGCGACCTCGGCCTGGCGATCGGCTGCGCTGCGGGTCATGTCGCTGCGGTAGACCTCGCGTGGCGTGTGCAGATCGTAGCGAAACGAGATCGGCGCGCCCGAGGTCAAGCTCAGCCGCACCTGGTTCCAGTCCTCGCCCGAGATGTTGTCGACGACCGCCCAGCCCTGCAGCAGTGCCTTGCCCTTGCCCTGCTTGGGCAACACCACGCGATAGGTCGGCTTCCACATCGGCGCGCCAACCACGTAGCTGACCTCGAGCCGATGCGAGCGCGCGTCGACCAGGCGGATCTCGATGTCGACCTGCTCGAACATGCCCTCGCCGGCCGAGGCGTCGAGGCTGCGATGCAGCTGCATGGCGAGGTCGCCGTCGTGCAGCGTGATCGCGCTGACCTTGGACAAGCGCACCACCTGCATGTGTCCGCGCGAGAGCAGCGTCAGCTTCCAGTCGCGCGTGTCGGGCGTCTGGATCGGCATCGGTCGCATCGCGGTGTCCGGGTCGGGCTCGTTGACGATGTGCTCGACCATCACGATGCGCCCGCGGAGCACCCGACCGTCGGCGCGCACGGTCACCTCGGTGCCGCGCAGCGAGTCGAGCACCGCCGGCAGCGAGCCGTTGCCCGGGGCCAGGGTCGCCATCGCCACGCTCGCCCAGGTCTGTGGATCGAGCGGCATCGAGACGCTCACCGCCTTGCCGTCCTCGTCCACGACCGTCAGGCTCTTGAGCAGGTCGTTGACCTGATCCTTGCGCACGCGCAGCCGCAGGATGTCGCCGTCGACCTTGCCGCGACGCTCGAAGTAGCCGACGCCGTTGCGGTAGAGCACCACCGCGTTGAGGGCCAAGCTGTCGTCGGACACGGCCGGGTAAGGCGTTCGGCCTGCGCAGGCGGTCAGCGTCGGCAGGGTGAGCACGGAACAGAGCACGAGCAGGTGCAGGCGTCGCATCGTCCTTCACGGTAGCGAGGCTCACGCTCGCAGCCGATTTTTCGGCTTTTTGTGCGAGTCACAGCGCGACTGCGAGCGCGTGGAAGTGCTGACGCAACGATCGGATCCGTTGGTCGTGGCGGCTCGGGTGCACGCGGTTGCTCAGCAGCACGTAGATCGCTCGGCGCTCGGCGTCGATCCACACGCTGGTGCCGGTGAACCCGAGGTGACCGATCGCGGAGCCGGACAGCGAAGCGCCGGTCGACCCCGTGCCGTCGGGTGTCGGCCCGTCGAAGCCCAGCCGGCGGGTCGACTCGGGCACCGTGGAGGCCGTCGAGAACAGCTCCCAAACTCGATCCTGGGCCGCCTCGGGCACGCCCGGCAGCCGTCGCTCGAGCCACGCGCGAGCGATCGCCAGCACCCCGGCGACGCTGCCGAACAACCCCGCATGACCGGCGACGCCGTTCATGATCACGCAGTTGTCGTCATGCACGATCGCGTGCGCGAACGGCTGCCCGAGCTGCGCGCGGATCGGGTGCCAGTGCTCGGGCGCGCCTTCGTAGAGCTCGGTCGGGGCCACGCGTGCGCGGACAAACGAGGCCGGGCGATCGAGCGGGCAAAAGCCGATCTGATCGGCGACCCCGAGCGGCTTGGCGACGTGCTCGGCGAACAGCACGTCGAGCCGTGCGCCGTCGAGCTGCTCGAGCCACGCAC
>DATLLB010001121.1:0-7512 GCA_035538075.1 Enhygromyxa sp. | reverse complement strand
GTGAGGCGGCGCTCGGGCCCAACAAGCGGCCCGTCCCGCCCAAGCCCGGACGCGCTCGGGCCAAGACCATGGTGATGACCAACTCCAAGCCGGACATCCCCGGCGTGGGGAGGCCCGGTGGGCCCGGCCGGCCCAAGCCTGCGCGCGCGGGAGCGGGCGGTGCTGCTGCCAGCGCCGACTTCGACTGGGACGACGACGAGCTCGAGACCAAGCTGTTCGAGGGCCAAGAGGAAGAGGCGCTCGCGGCCACGCCTGGCGTCGCGCGGACGATGCCGCCCTCGGGCCCGCCGCCTGCGGTGTCGTCTCCGGCTCCGGTGCCGATGCCCTCGGGTCCGCCGAGCGGAGGACCCATGGGCGTCGCGCCTGCGGCTCGCATGCCTGCGCCCAGCGGTCCGCCGCGACCGGGTGGGTTGCCGGCGCCCGGCGGGATGCCGGGGCCGAGCGGGATGCCGACTCCTGGCGGCATGCCGGCGCCCGGTGGGATGCCGGGACCCGGGATGGGTGGGTTGCCGAGCCCCGGCGGTCTGCCGAGCCCCGGTGGGTTGCCGAGCCCTGGCGGTCTGCCGAGCCCCGGCGGATTGCCCACGTCTCCGCCGTCTGCGGCACCGTCGAGCCTGCCGGCGCCGCAGGCGATGGGCTCGCCCTACGCTCAGCAGCAGCAATACCAGCAGCCGCCGCATCAGCAGTACCAGCAGCCGCAATACCAGCAGCCGCCGCAGCAGCAGTACCAGCAGCCGCCGCAGCAGCAATACCAGCAGCCTCCTCAGCAGCAGTACCAGCAGCAGCAGTACCAGCAGCCGCCGCCGGTCACGATGGCGCCGGTCGAGGAGGAGAAGAAGAGCAACGTCGGCCTGATCATCGGGATCATCGGTGGCGTCGTGGCCGTGCTCGCGCTGGTCGCCTTCTTCGTGCTCGGCCCGGGCCTCGGCGGCAAGGACAAGGACACCGCCGACGCCAAGACCGACGGCGAAAAGGCGCCCGCGGTCGGAGGGGTGAGCATCGACATCACGCCCGCCGACGACCTCGATGGTGTGCTTGCCGGGCGAGAGCTCGCCGATCACCCGCGGCGAGCTGCCCGGGTACTCCTTGCCGTCGATCTTCACCATCGCGTCGGCGGCGATCTGTATCTGCCGCTCACCCAGGAGGTCGAGGTCGCTGCCGGTGATCCGGTCAGCCTCCCGCTGAAGCTGCAGCTGCGCGACGTGTCGCTCGACATCAAGGTCGACCCGCCGAGCGCCGCCGTCAGCCTGGTCGCGGGCACCACCGCCACCTCGATCGGCGCAGGCGTGGCCGCCCACAAGCACGCGCTCAAGCGCGAGCCCGGCGTCGAATACTCGATCAAGGCCACCGCCGAAGGCTTCACCGAGACCACCGTCCCGGTCGTGTTCACCGGTGACGCGACCCAGGAGGTCTCGATCACCCTGAGCAAAGCCGGCGCCGTCGCCCCGACGCCCGTGCCGGATCCCACGCCCGTGCCGGATCCGACACCCACGCCAGATCCCGTGGCCGACAAGCCCGACCCGGTCAAGAAGACCACCAAGAAGACCACCACGCCGGCCAAGCCCAAGAACGCCGAGCTCAAGATCGGCGTGGCCCCGGGCAACCCGCCCGCCGACGTCTGGGTCGACGGCAAGAAGGCCGACAAGAAGACCCCCGTGTTCGTCAAGGTCTCGGAGGGCAGCCACAAGGTCAAGTGGAAGTGGGACGACGGCAAGACCGACGAGCAGACCGTCTCGGTCGGCGCCAACGAGTCCAAGCTCCTCAAGGGTGCTAAGTAGACCTTCGCAGCGGCTCACGAAGCGAGAGAGCCCGGCCATGTGCCGGGCTCTTTCGTTAGAGCCCGGTCCCGAACCACTAATCATGGTCCGCACCCGTCGCAGCGTCCCGAACGACTGACCAAGCTCGCAGCAGATCCGTCGGGGTCCCCGAAAATCGCGTAGCGATTTTTGGGGGTGTGTTCGGGACCGGGACGGTCCCGAACCACTAAACAGCCTCACTCGCGGATCAGCACGTACAGATCCGGTGGCACGTACGGCGCCTCGGCCTCGTGCTCGGCCTCGAACTCGTCGCGCAGCCGCTCGATCGACTGCAGCCCCGCCTCGCCGAGCAACGCCTCGAGCTTCTGCTCGAGCAGCCGACGGTGACGCTCGTCCTGCGCCTGCAGCAGCTGGGTCTCGAGGAACTGGATCGCCAGCTGATCGGCACCGCCCTCGCTGACCAGCGTGGCCGCCAGCTCGCGGACCAGCGGCGGAGCCCCGAACGCGGCCGCCTTGCGGATCATCGCCGCGCCTTCTTCCATCGCCGCCGCCCGCTCGGCCTCGCTGTAGCCGGGCAGCGTCTGCACGTCGCGGGTCAGCAGCATCCCGGCCGCGAACAGCAGCTCGTGATCCTCGGGGAAGTGCGCGAGCCCGCGGCGGTACAGCAGCAGCGCTCGATCGACCATCGCCCGGTCGATGTTCTCGCCGCTGTAGATGAACGCGACGCCACCCCACGCGTACGGCCGCCGAAAGTTCGGCGCCATCGAGTAGATGGCCTCGAGGTACTCCATGATCCACGCGTAGTTGGACGCGCCCACGCGGTCGCCCGCGAAGATCACCGCGCGGATCCAGATCAGGTCGGCGAGCGCCTCGCGATAGCCGAGCGACATCGGCCCGAGGTGCTCGGCAGGCGGGAGGTAGAGGACGTCCTGATCGCGGGGAAACTCGTCGCGCGCCTGCTTCACGCCGCGGTGGCTGACGACCATCGCGGCGATGAAGGCGGGGAGCAGCGCCAGAGCGAGCTTGCGCACCGACGGATGGTAGCAGTCCAGATGAAATGAAATGAAGAAGGGGCGGGAGCCGAAGCTCCCACCCCTTTCTCTCGAGCCCGCCCGAGCGGCCGATCACTCGACTTCTTGATCGATGTACAGACCGATCGCCGCGTTGACACCCTGGATGTCGGCGGCGCCGCTGCGCTCGTAGGTCGAGAACAGCGCGTCATCGTCGAGGTCGGCGAACGCCTGCGCGGTGAACTGGCACGCGCCGTAGCCCTCGAGGTTGTTCACGTAGATGAAGTTGTAGTGGAAGTAGTGGCCCTGCTCCTGCATGTAGTTCAGGCCGTTCCACACCGGGTTGTTGTTCCAATCCGCGATGTCGTAGTAGCCCGCGCCACCGCCACCGCTCTGCGGGATGCAGCGGCCACCCGGGCCCTCGTTGCAGTTGATGTCGATGCCGGGCGTGATGGCGGCCTCACCCGCGTTGGCGTCCGGGCCGTGCGGGCAGCGGTGCGAGGCCATGTCCTGAACCTGACCGCCCTGGCCGATGAAGCCGGTCGCGCCACGCTCGGCGTGCTCGGCCTTGAAGTAGCTCGAGGCGGAGTCATAGATCTTCGCCAGCTGGGTCTTGGCCTCGGCGGTCTTGGCCCGGCGCATGTACTTCTGCAGCGCGGGCACGGCCACGACCGCGAGGATGCCCAGGATCGCGACCACGATCATGAGCTCGATGAGCGTGAAGCCCTTGGCGTTCTTGAGGCGGTTGATGTCGATGTTCTTCATGATCGTGTCTTTCGTCGTTTGAATCCGTGAATGCTGCTAGTTGGAGTGCTCATTCACCGTAGTTGGTGTCACCCATCGACACATCGGTGGTGAAGTGAGCGGTCGTGAATTCCCAGAAGGTGCCGTCGTGGTCGAAGTCGCACTTGGCGAACGCGTAGAACCAGTCGCGCGCGTAGAAGCGCTGCAGCTGCAGATCGCCGGCGGGGAACACCTCGGCGCCGAGCGCCTCGCCGGGCGGCTCGTCACCGAACTCGCCGTTGGTGCCGTCGCCGGAGATGACCCCGTAGGCGCACCACGAGTGCCCGCCCTCGGGCAGGAAGTTCATCACGTCGAAGCCGTGCTCGAGGCCGCCGGCCTGGAAGTAGGGCGTGCCGACAGCGACCGCGTCGCTGGTGTAGCCCGGCTGCGTGATGTCCCACTGGATCGCGCCTTCCTCGTTCTGCAGCTGCACGGGCGCGACCGGGTAGGTGTCGTCCTCGGTGCTCGCCGTCGAGGCGTAGTGGCCCCGCGCGGACATCATCGCGTTCTCGCGCAGCGCGAGGTTGGAGAGATCACCGATGACCTCGGTGCGCCGCGCGTTGCGGACGTTCTTCGTGTATCCGACCAGAGCGAGGGTCGCCATGATCCCCAAGATCGCGACGACCGTGAGCAGCTCGATGAGGGTGAAGCCACGCGCGCTCGCTCGCGCCGTCGCGCGAATGAGGGAGCGATGTTGGTGGCGGTACCTCATGAGCTCGGTCGTCGCACTAGCAGCAGTCATGCCCGTTGAGTTCTTCACGACATGCCAACGATCTCAGTAACTTAGGCGGCTCGCAATCGCGCTCTGCGAGGTGGGGGCCGAAGAATGTCTGCTCGGCCAGGCCAAACTTCGGCCCCGGTGCCCAAAAACGTCAGTCTGCGCGGTAGTTATGCCGGGTCAGACTTCGATGCCCAACTTCTGTAGGCGGTACCGCAGCGACCGGAAGCTGACGTTGAGCAGCGTCGCGGCGCGCTTGCGAACCCCACCTGCGCGATCGAGCGCGGCGAGGATCAGCGAGCGCTCGAGATCCGCGAGCGCGGCATCGAGGTCGACACCGTCGTCTGGAAACTCGCGACCGGCCTGCCCAACCTCGGGGATCGCCTTGCGTCGCTCGGGGAAGTGGGCCGCGCCGAGCATGGCCGAGCTCTCGAGTGCGACCGCGCGCTCGATCAAATTCTCGAGCTCGCGCACGTTGCCCGGATAGTCGTAGGCGAGCAGCCAGTCGAGCGCCTCGGGCGAGATGCCGTCGAGGTTGCGCTTCATCTCGCGGTTGAAGCGATCGAAGAAGCGCTCGACCAACAGCGGGATGTCCTCGGCGCGATGCCGCAGCGGCGGCAGCACGATGCGGACCACGTCGAGCCGGAAGTAGAGGTCTTGCCGAAACTCGCCGCTCTCGACCGCGGCCTCGAGATCGCGGTTGGTCGCCGCGACCACGCGGCAGTCGACCGCGACCTCCACGTTGCCACCGACCGGTCGAATCGTGCGCTCCTGCAGCACCCGCAGCAGCTTCACCTGCGTCGCCGGATCGAGCTCGCCGACCTCGTCGAGGAACAGCGTGCCGCCCTCGGCGATCTCGAACATGCCGCGCCGATCGCTTGCCGCTCCGGTGAACGCTCCCTTGACGTGGCCGAACAGCTCGGACTCCATCAGCTGCTCGGGGATCGCCCCGCAGTTGACCGGCACGAACGGCCCGCTCGCACGATCGGAGAGGTTGTGCAGCGCGCGAGCGACCAGCTCCTTGCCGGTGCCCGACTCGCCGCGGATCAGCACGTTGGTGCGCACGGCCGCGACCCGGCGGACCAGCTCGAAGACCTTCTGCATCGACTCCGAGCGACCGACCATGCGATCGAGCGTGTGGACGCCCTTGAGCTCCTCTCGCAGCCGCCGGTTCTCGCTGCTGAGCTGCCGTCGCTCGAGCGCGCGACGGACCACGACCTGGATCTCGTCGACCTTGAACGGCTTGATCAGATAGTCGTAGGCGCCGATCTTCATGGCCTCGACCGCGGTGTCGGTGGTCGCGTAGGCGGTGACCATGATGACCTGCGGCGGCGAGGGCAGGGCACACGCGTGGCGCAACACCTCCATGCCCGGCACGCCCGGCATCGTGAGATCGGTGATCACGATGTCGAAGCCGACACCATCTTCGTTGAGCATGCGCAGCGCATCGGCGCCGGACTTCGCGGTCGTCACCTGATGGCCAGCACGGCTCAGGCACACGGCCAAGAACTCGCGCATGCCGATCTCATCGTCGACGACCAGGACGCGGCCGGGGAGCAAGTCCACCTCAGTCACGGGCAGAGATTACTCCTTAGTCTTGCTTCGCTCAGTGTCGTTGAGATGCTGCTCGACTTCGCTCGGCTTGATCTTCACATCGGCGCTCGATGCCGCGCGACCAATCCCGAGGTTGCGCGTGCCGGAGGAGAGCGCCTCGAGCAGGCTCGACGAGAGAGTGGCGCGCTGCGGTCCACCGGCGGCCAGGCTGGGATCGCTACGATGCAGACGGCGCATGACCACGAGCAGCTGCGCGCCGAAGCGCCGCGCGACACCCATGTCGCGAAGTCGCCACTCGAGGCGCGAGAGCACGCGTCCGACGATCGGGATCTGCAAGGTGGCGTTGTGCGGGATCACCACGCCGAGCCCGTGCAGGCCGACGACCTCGAGCTCGGGCGGCAAGAAGCCCATGAAGCGCGGCAGCGTGTCCCAGCGGGTGAGGCCGTAGCGATCGCCGAGGATCATGCGACGACGCGAGACCACGGTGATTGGGTTGCGGATGCCCTCGATGAAGCCTCGAAGGCTGCGCGAGTTGGCGATCTGCACGAACACGGTGCCGCCGTCGGCGGTCACCCGAGCGGCCTCGCGCAGCAGCTGGACGCCGAGTCGCTCGGAGCTCTCGGTGTCGTAGCCGAGGTGCGGGAAGGTTCGCAGGCAGTAGACGACGTCGAAGCTGGCGTCGCGGTACTCGGCCAGGCGCAGCGGCTCGTCCTCTTCGTCGGGCATCACGAAGTTGCCGTTGGCGTCGAGGAACTCGCTGGCCGGGAGGAAGCCGGACGTGTCGGCGATCGGAGCGGTCGGGTTCTCGAGCGCGCTCTTCTCGACGATCGACAGGTGATCGCCGATCCGATCGCGGATCCATCCGGCGACCTCGGGGCTGCCGTGGCCGAGGTCGAGCGTGCGACAGCCCGGCACGTGGTCGAGCAGCACGTCGCCGACGAGGCTGTCGATCAACCGCGACCAGCTCGAGCCCGCCCGAAACGGGCCGGTCGCGCTGTTCGACGGCCGCGAGCCCTCTATCGAAAACGTCGCCTGTGAGCCGCTCTGCCCAGCTGCTGCCGCTCGCGCGGCAGTGAGCGCGTCGACGCGATCACTGGACCCGGAGCCCGCGGCCTCACCCTCGCGCCGATCTTTCGCCGGATCCCGAGAATTCGGCGGCGGGGATTCGGGCCGGTTCGTTGACCCGCTCACAACCGGCATGGTACGCCTTTGCTCCGCCACACCGAACGTTCGGGGGGGGACCCGCCACGATGCCCACCAAGATCCTCGCGATCGACGATTCCAAGACGATGCGCTTGGCCATCAAGATCACCTTCGCAGCCGAGGACGCGAAGGTGACCGCGGTGAGCAAGGGTTCCGAAGCCGTCGCTCGCGCCAAGCAGATGCAGGCCGACGTCGTGCTCGTCGATCACAAGCTCGCGCCCGGTGAGCCGAGCGGGTTCGAGGTCGTGCAGGCGCTCAAGTCCAACCCCGCGACCGCGAGCATCCCGGTGATCATGCTGGTGCCCGCGCGCGGTGGCGTCAGCGAGGCCGAGATCACGGCGGCTGGCGCAGACAACTACATCGGCAAGCCCTTCGACACGCAGGAGCTGATCGACAAGGTCGCTGCTGCGCTCGGCCGTGGGGCCAAGCCCACCGTGCCGCGGCCGGTCGTCCAGCCGCCCGCACAACCCACCGCACGGTCGACGGC
>DATLLB010001120.1:0-3741 GCA_035538075.1 Enhygromyxa sp. | reverse complement strand
AGGTCGAGGGCGATGAGGCTGCCGTCGCGCGTGGTGAGCCCGGCGCGACCACGATCCTGATCCTCGTCGAGCTCGACGAGGATCAGGATCGTGGTCGCGCCGGGCTCACCACGCGCGACGGCAGCCTCATCGCCCTCGACCTCGGGTCCGGCGAGCTGAGCTTGCGGATCCTCGGCGTCGCCGGGGCGCGCGAGTTGATGCTGGAGTCGCGCCGCCGTTTCGCGGAGCTCACCGGGTTGATGGCCGGCAACTGATCGGCCCGCGCGTCGCCGTGGAACTGCTCCGGCAATGCCGGCGTGGTGCGTTGTTGCGTCTCATGCGCAGCATTTCGATCCGTAAAACTCGGTCAAATACAGTTTAATTAGATGCCCCAAGAAGCCCGTTAGAAGCTGATTCGCGGCGCCTTCGATCGATTCTCACCAGAAATTCTCATATAAACTCGTGGATTGCCGTATATAGTTCGTGCTTAGCTCCGCTCAACAGGGAGCTCGCCACGATGACGCTTTGGATGATCACTGGGAATGCGACCGAGGACGGCGCGCCGATCTACCTCCAGACCAACGGCCGCTGGACTCGGCGCCTGGCCGAGGGCTTGGCGGTCAGCAGCGAGGAGCAGCGCGATGCCCTGCTGGCGCAGGCGAAGGCGAGCGAGCGGATCGTCTGCGACGCGTACGTGATCGATGTCCGCCAGAGCACGCGTGGGCAACTCGAGGCGACGAGCCTGCGCGAGCGCATCCGGGCCGAGGGCCCGACCGTGACGCTGGTTGGCGTCGCGCAGCTGCGGCCCGCAGCCGCCTGAGCCTGGCTCGCACATCCGCGCGAGGTGCTTGATGTACCGCTACGATCACTACGATCAGACCATCGTCGATCAACGCGTGGCCCAGTTTCGCGACCAGGTCGCGCGGCGGCTGAGCGGTGAGATCACCGAGGACGAGTTCAAGCCGCTGCGCCTGCAAAACGGGCTGTACATGCAGCTGCACGCGTACATGCTGCGGGTCGCGATTCCCTACGGCCTGCTGTCGAGCACGCAGCTGCGCAAGCTGGCCGAGATCTCGGTCAAGTACGATCGCGGCTACGGGCACTTCTCGACCCGACAGAACATCCAATACAACTGGCCGCGCCTGCAGGACGTGCCGGAGATCCTGGCCGAGCTGGCCTCGGTCGAGATGCACGCGATCCAGACCAGCGGCAACTGCATCCGCAACACCACCGCCGATCACCTCGCCGGGGTCGCGCGCGACGAGCTGGTCGATCCGCGGGTCTACTGCGAGCTGATCCGACAGTGGTCGACCTTCCACCCGGAGTTCGCGGCCCTGCCCCGCAAGTTCAAGATCGCGGTGACCGGCGCGCCGACGGCCGATCGCGCGGCGGTGCGCATCCACGACATCGGCGTGCGGGTGCTCCCCGATCCGGACGATCCGAGCAAGCACGGGTTCGAGGTGCTGGTCGGCGGCGGGCTCGGTCGGACGCCGCGAATCGCCGAGGTCTGCCGCGAGTTTCTGCCGCGCGAGCACCTGCTGAGCTACCTCGAGGCGATCCTGCGCGTCTACAACCGCTACGGTCGGCGCGACAACAAGTTCAAGGCCCGCATCAAGATCCTGGTCGGCGCGGTCGGGATCGCCAAGTTCCGCGCGCAGGTCGAGGCCGAGTGGGCGCAGATCCGCGACGGCGCGCTGCTGGTCACCGACGCGGAGTTCGAGCGCCTGGCGAGCTTCTTTGCGCCGCCGCCCTATCGCACGCTCGAGCCGCGCGACACCTTCGTGGCCGCGCTGAAGCTCGGCACCGATCGCACGCTCGGGCGCTGGGTCGCGAGCAACGTGGTCGCGCACAAGGTGCCCGGCTACTCGGTCGTGATGATCTCGCTCAAGGCCAAGGGCCGCCCGCCGGGTGACGCCACCGCCGAGCAGATGCAGCTGGTCGCCGATCTGGCCGACGAATTCGGGTTTGGGCAGATCGTCGTGACCCACGAGCAGAACCTGGTGCTGCCCGACATCGAGAGCGATCGGCTGTCCGAGCTGCACGCCCGCCTCGCTGCCGCCGAGCTGGCCGAGCCCAACATCGGCAAGGTCACCGACATCATCGCGTGCCCGGGCCTCGACTACTGCAGCCTCGCCAACGCGCGCTCGATCCCGATCGCGGTGCGGATCGGCGAGAAGCTGGAGAACCTCGACTACGTGCACGACCTCGGCGACATCACGCTCAACATCTCGGGCTGCATCAACGCCTGCGGTCAGCACCACATCGGCAACATCGGCATCCTCGGCATCGACAAGCAGGGCGAGGAGTTCTATCAGCTGATGCTCGGCGGCTCGGCCGGTGAGGACGCGGCGCTCGGCAAGATTCTGGGACCGGCGTTCTCCAGCGCGGAGATCGTCGACGCGGTCGACAATGTGCTGCGCACGTACATCGACAACCGCGAGTCGCCCGACGAGCCATTCCTCGACTACGTGCGGCGGGCCGGGTTCGAGCCGTTCAAGGAGCGCCTCTATGGTTGACGCGCAGCTCGGTCCGGGCTCGCGTCGGATCCTTCGTCTGAAGGAGCGCGACGGGCAGGTGGTGCCGGAGATCGCCGTCGATCACTGGCAGCGGCTGCGCGACGAAGAGCCCTACCCCGCCCTCGATGCGCTGCCGGTGTTGGTCTCGTACGCGCGGCTGGTGAACGAGCGCGAGCAGCTGGCGGCGCGCGCCGGGGCCCACGGCGTGTGGCTGCGTGGTGACGCGGAGCCGGACGAGATCGCGGCGACGCTGGCTTCGCTGCCGCTGGTCGCGATCGAGGTGCCAAAATTCACGGACGGTCGACACTTCTCGCTCGCCCGACTGCTGCGCGAGCGCTACGGCTTTGCCGGCGAGCTGCGGGTGTTTGGAGACGTGCTGCCCGATCAGCTGTTTTACATGCGCCGCTGCGGATACACCTCGTTCGAGCTCAAGCCCGGTAAGTCGCTGGAAACTGGGCTGCGAACGCTGCAGGTGTTTTCGGTTGCGTATCAGGGCGCGGTCGATCAACCGCCGCTTTACCGACGTCGCTGATATAGTCCGCCGCGCATGGCAGCAGACAGCAAGGGTCGCAATAGCTCCACGCCGCGTCCGCGGCTGATAATTGCCTACTGGGTGTTCACCGCACTGACCGCGTTCGGGATGGGCGGCGGCGGCGTGATGGACCTGATGGCCCCGCCCGACGCGGTCGCCGGGTTCGAGCACCTCGGCTACCCGATCCACTTGCTGACCTTGCTCGGCATCGCCAAGGTGCTCGCGGTCGTCGCGATCCTGGCGCCCGGCTTTGCGCGGCTCAAGGAGTGGGCGTACGCGGGCATGGTCATCGACGTGATCGGGGCCGCGTGGTCGCACGCGCTGGTCGGCGATCCGCTCGGCCAGTGGCTGCCGTTCATTCTGATCTTCCTCGTGGCGATCTTCGGCTCGTACTTCCTGCGCCCGGCCAATCGACGCTTGCCCGATCTGCCCACGAAGTGATCAAGCCCGCCGGGCGCCGAGGCCCTCGCGGATCAGCTCGCCGTCATCGACGAGCTTGCGCAGGTGGGCCTCGAGCGAGAGCCCGGCGATCGGCCACAGGCGCTTGGGCGTATCGGCGTAGGCCGAGGCCAAGATCCCCAGGAAGGTTCGGTGGCCGCCCTCGATCACCGCGCGTCGGACCTTGTCCTCGCGCGCGAGCCGGTGGGCGACGTAGTGCTCGAGCACGGCGACCGGATCCTCGAGCACTGGCCCGTGCGCGGGCACGAAGCGGAC
>DATLLB010001119.1:0-3528 GCA_035538075.1 Enhygromyxa sp. | reverse complement strand
GCGAGATCGATCTGTTTCGAGCAGGTTGATCTCGCTTTTTTTCTGCGTGCGATCGTGCGATCCTGTGTGTGCCCGGACCGCGCCGAGCTAGCCAACAGCCTGCGATGCTACGTCGCAGCTGCGCCCGACTTCCACTGAAGGACTTGTACGACGAGGAACGCTCTGCGGCTTCTTCTTCCTCGTCGTACACCGTGCCGAGCAAGTAGGTCCCGCGGTCCGGGCTTCCTTCCACCATGTTGCTCGCCAAGTTGATCCTCGAGCTCCGGCCGCTGATCGCCGATCCGCACGCCAACCTCGGCCGCATCGTCGAGCTGCTGCGGGCGCATGACGACTTCGCCGAGTACGAGGTCGCGCGCCACTACGTCTCTGCCGCGGTCGAGCCGGTGATCCGAGCGCAGCTCGACAACCCCGATCCGCAGGTGCGCAAGCAGGCCATCGCGGCGGTGCGGCAGGTGTTCTCGCGCCCGGCGACGGCCAAGCTGATGCGGCACCTGGTCAAGGACGCGACGCTGTCCGTCCGCGGTGCGGCGCGGCGAGTGGTTGGCGAGCTCGGGCTCGATGACGTCGCGCTGCGCAACACCGCCTACGATCTGCCGCGCTTCCCCGGTGCGATCGGCCACTTCAATCCGAGCGGCTGGTACTACGGCACCGGCCGCAACCGCCAGCGCAGGTTGGTGCCGGAGCGCGTCCGCACGCAGCTGCCCGAGCTGCGCAACGTCGACGAGCTCGCGCGCTGGCTCGGCTACGACGATGCGGCCGCGCTGCGTCCGTTGATGCGACCGGGCAGCCAGACCGGTGCGCCCTACGTCGACTTCGAGGTGCCCAAGCAGCGCGGCGGCATGCGGACCATCTCGGCCCCGCGCGCGCCGCTGCGAGCGATTCAGCGGACCATCTACAGCAACATCCTCGCCAAGGTGCCGGTCCACGAGGCTGCGCACGGGTTCGTGCCCGGGCGCTCGACGGTCACCAACGCGACGCCGCACCTCGGCGCCCGACTGCTGCTCAAGACCGACATCCGCGAGTTCTTCCCGACCATCCACTACTGGCGGGTGCGTGGGATGTTCGTCTCGTTCGGCTACGACGAGCGGGTCGCGGGCGCTCTGGCGTCGCTGTGTACGCGGCGTCCGGTGGTTGATCGTGCGGGTGAGCGCGTCGTCGTGTGGCCGGGCTTGGTCCCACAGGGCGCACCGACGTCGCCGGCGATCGCCAACTTGGTGTGCCTGCGCCTCGACGCGCGGCTGAGCGGGCTCGCCGAGAAGATCGGGGCTCGCTACACCCGTTACGCGGATGACTTGAGCTTCTCGTTTCACGATCCGGATTCGGTCGAGCGCCTCGACGTCGGCCGGACCTTTTGGTGGGTCGATCAGATCCTCCAGCAGGAAGGCTTCGCCGAGCATGCCGGCAAGCGGCAGGTGCTGCGACCGAGCCGACGGCAGCTGGTCACCGGCATCGTCGTCAACGAGAAGCTCACGGTCCCGCGCGAGGCTCGTCGGCAGTTCCGCGCGCTGCTGCACAACTGTCGCGCGCACCGGGTCGACAGCCAGGCGCGCGGGCGGGCGGACTTTGCTGACTATCTGCGCGGGTATGCGGCCTATGTGCAGATGGTGCAGCCCGATCTCGGCGCGCGCTGGGTGGCCGAGGTCGAGCAGCTGGTGGCGAGTTAGCCAACGTCAGATGATCAGGCCAGCGCCGAAGCGTGCGCGCAGCTGATCGAGCACGGACTGGTGTTGCCAATAGCCGTAGGACTCGCACTCCAGACGCGTGAGCGTCGGGATGGCCGACGGGTTCGCAAACGGGGCGAAATCGCCGAGATTCGCCTCGATCCGCCGAATGTGGAGGGCAGTCAGCGCGAGCTCCTTGTCGGCGGCGAGCAGAGTGATCGCGGCGGCTTCGAGTGGATTGCTGGAGAGGTAGAGCTCGCGCCATTGCCCGCGGGTGGGCGAGGTCAGCAGCGCCGCGAGTGCCTCGGTGTCGATCTCGTTGCCGGTCAGCGTCAGGTGGGTGAGCGAATGCGTCTGCAGTCGTGCCAGCTGCCTGCACATGTCCGTCTCGATGCCGGTGCTGAGCAGATTGAGCCGACGCAGCTGCGGCAGCTCGACCGCGGCCAGGGCTGCGACGGCGCTCTCGTCGAGCGAGCCTTGCAGCTTGAGGTAGCGCAGCCGGGCCAGCCAGGGCGGGTTGCGCTCGAGCAGGCGCGCGAGCGTATCCGAATCGACGTCGGTGAAGGTCAGGCGCTGGACGGGGTCGCGCTCGAACGCCTTGTCGATCGCCGGCTGCATCTGGGTCAGCGAACCGCTGAGGGCGAACGCGAAGCCGCGCTTGAACTCGACCTCTACCTCGTGAAGGTCGTGCTCCTGCGCCCACTCGAACCACGCGTCCTTGAACGGGCGCTCGAGCTCTTGCATGCGAGCCCTCATCTGCTTGCGCTCGCTCAGGAACGCGCCGTCGAGGTGCGCCGCCAAGCTAGCGATCTCCCCACGAACGTCGCCTTTGCTCAGCAGCCAGTCGGCGAACACCCGCCAGCTGTCGAGATCGTCGAGGTTGGCGAACGCGGCCGCTTCGAGCTCGAGGTTGCGCGAGGATGACTCCACGGCACGAGTATCGCCGAAAACGAAAAAGGGAGCCATGAGGCTCCCTTCTTCGCCCCCGTGCGCGGGGCGGTTCTGGCGTGCTCCCAAAAATCGCGAAGCGATTTTTGGGTGTGTGTTTCGGCGCATCGCCGAAAAGCACTGTAGTCATCCTCAGCCCGCGGTCAGGCGGAACGGGTAGGAGACCAGGGCGGTGCCGCCATTGTTGACGCGCGGGAATTTCCAGCGCTTGACGGCCTTGGCGATGCAGTTGCCGACCTCGCTGTCGCGCGTGGTGTTCTCTTGCACGACCGAGGTCGAGACCTTGCCGTTGCCGACAATCGAGAACTGGATGGTCACGCGTCCGCCGAGGTTGGGGTCACGGGTCAACCCCGCGTTGTAGCAGCTGCGCACCTCGTTGATGTGAGAGCGGACGATCCGGCGGATCAGATCCTTGTCGATGTCGCCATCGACCTTGCCATCGGCCACGCCCACGATCGGCGCCTTCTCCTTGCGCTTGCCGAAGCCGGTGGTCTTGCCGTTGTCGTTGCCGTACGAGAGCCCGTTGGTGCCGCTGCCGTGGCCGAGCAGGTTGGAGTAGCCGAGCCCGATCACGCCTGCCGCATCGCTGCCGCCACCGCGACCGGTGCCGACCAGCCCGAGACCGCCCACGCCGTAGGCTTCGCCGATCTCGGTGCCCACGAGGTTGCCCCACACGTCCTCGTCCGCATTGCCGACCGCGAACGCACCACCGTCGACCGAGGCGAGGAAGTGTCCCTCTTGCGAGGCGAGCACGCCGAGGATGCCTGCGTTGCGAGCCGCAGCCTCGGGGTTGAAGGTCCGAGAGATCTGCGGGATTGCGTCCTTGGACCCGCTCACCGCGTAGGCGCCCCCGGTCTTGCGCGAGCGCTTGTCACCCATCTGACCTTCGGGTCCGCGGGCGCGCTTGCCCGACTCGCCG
>DATLLB010001118.1:0-9135 GCA_035538075.1 Enhygromyxa sp. | reverse complement strand
GCTCACGCTTGCTGCCGAATCGCTTGTGGTCGAGCTCCTATGTGGTTCCGACCTCGGGCCCCAACCTGCGGGGCTGGTACGTGCTCTTCGCGACCGACGACCCAACCCAAGTCACCATCCAGCCATCGAGCCCTGGCGATCAGGTGGTGGCGGCCGACGGCGTCACGGCGAACGGCACCGGGAACGTGGGCATCAACCTCGAGGGCGCGCTGCTGGTGACCGCGCTGCAGAACAGCGACCTGACCGGCACGCGGATCAACTCGAACGTGTCGTTCGCGGCTTATGCCGGTCACGACTCTGCATCTCTCGGGAACAACTATGGTTCGACCCTGAACCAGGCCTTGCTCGGAGTACCGTGGTGGGGCACCGAATACGTCGTGGCCCCGCCTGCGAGCGCGACACCCAACATGCCTCGCGTGCACAGGGTGCGGGTCATCACGGTGGAGGCCAACACCAACGTCAGCTTCGAACCCGACATCGGCCTCGACTCTCTGGTGCCCTTGCCCGGGAACTTCATCGAGACTCCAGCATCGACCACTCAGGCAGTCCACATCACGAGCGACAAGCCGGTCATGGTCGTGCAGTATTCGAGCATGGCCGCGCAGATGCTGGTCGCGGTACCGGTCGAGTACTTCGCCACCGATCACGTGCTCAGTGCGTTGGGAGACTGGGGAGCGCCGAATGTCACGGTCGTGGCTCCGAACAGCGCATCGGTCCAGGTCGACGGTGATTTCATCAGCGACTGGTTCACGATCGGCGCATCAGGCTACAAGTCGGCATACGTGCCGCTCAATGTTGGTGGGGCCATGCGGCAGCTGAGCTCGACCGAGCCCGTCTTCGTGCACGTGACCACGAGCAACGGCGGGGCCTGGCACAGCAGCGCGTACTGAACCTTGCCGGGGCGGCCGCTCAGCGAATCCACTCCGGCCAGGGCAGGTAGTCGGACCACGCGTACGCGATCTTGTCCAACACCTGATCCCCACCATTGACCGCCCTCGTAGAAGCGACGGGCTCGCTCGTTCTCGGCCAGCACCCAGATGACGCCATTGCCTGAAGCGGCCCAGCCGCGCGCGCTCTATTTGGTCAATCCCGAGCAGGCCCCAACAGTCTTTCAGCCGGGGGCTGGCAGACCGATGTGGAATGTCGAGCCTTCGCCGAGCTCGCTCTCCGCCCAGATCCTGCCACCGTGCGCGTTGACGAGGGCGCGCGCGATGAAGAGCCCGAGCCCGTAACCGCGGCTCTGTGCGTCGCTGCGGCTGAACTTCTCGAACACCGCCTCGAGCTGGTCGGGGGCGATGCCGGGGCCGGAGTCCTTCACCGAGATGCAGGCCTCGGTCGCGCGCCGCTCGACGACAACTTCGACGCGGCCACCCGCCGGGGTGAACTTGACCGCGTTGGTGAGCACATTCATCAGCGCGCGGCTCACCTTTGCCGGATCGATCTCCAACATGATCGGCGCGTGACGGACGTCGAGCGTCAGCTCGACCTTGCGCGCCTCGGCAGCCGGACGATGCACCGCGAGCTCTGCGACGACGACGTCCGCGAGGTCCGTGGGGACGAGCTCGATGCGCATGCGTCCCAACTCCATCGAGGCCACGTCGAGCAAGTCGGTCAGCAGCAGGTCCATCCGTGCGATGGAGCGCTGCAGCGCCTCCATGTTGTCCACGATTATCTGCTGCTGCGGCTTCATCAATACGACAGCAGTCCTCACGAGCATGGTGCTCAGCTGGCCGCGAAGGTCGTGGGCGACGAGAGCGAGCATGTCGTCGCGGCCGGCGAGCAGGCGATCGGCTGCGCGTCGCTCTACCCTCAGCATCCGGTCGGTCTCAGCGCGCTCGTGCGCCAGCAGCTGAATGATCGCCCGGCGCTGCTCGGAACGCTCGTCGAACAGGGCGGCGTCGGCTTTGGCGTACTCGGTCCGGATGACGGCATCGGCGAGGTCCCGTGCGTCCAAGATCTGCGCCTTGTCGGCTGCGTCCGCGTTGGCAGCATCCAGCACCTGGTCCTCGCGCTTCCTCGCAAGCTGGAGGACGAGACGCGCACGGTCGCGCGCTCGCTCGATCACGTCGTCCGCGGTCTCGCCGAGCGCGGTCGAGCGCTCCAGAAGCTCGTCGTCCGCACACGCACGCTCGGCAGCAAGCTTGCTGTCCGTGACGTGTCGCGGCTGGTTTGGACGCTCGGGCTCCCCCACCACTATTGTTTACCAGATGCGACGACGGGATGTGCTCCGCCACGCTCGACTTCGACGGGCACCTCGCCGAATTGTGTCTCGACGTCGCGGCGCTCGCCTCGATCAATTTCGACGATCGATCAGCGAATCCACTCCGGCCAGGGCAGGTAGTCGGACCACGCGTACGCGATCTTGTCCAACACCTGATCCCCAACATTGACCGTCCCGGTGGCGATCTCCTGCCCGCGCATGCCCTCGTAGAAACGACGCGCGCGCTCGTTCTCGGCCAGCACCCAGACGACAGAGGGCAGCAAGCGGCGGCCCGAGAGGGCCCACAGCGCGGCGCTCAGCAGCTTGCGACCGCCGCCCATGCCGTGGAAGTCGGGATCGAGGTAGAGCTCGAACACCTCGCCGCGGACACCGAGCTCGCGGCTGCTGCTCAGGCCGCTGTTGACGTAGCCGATCACGCCGGCGTGACCGTCGAGCACGTGCAGCAGCGAGAGCTCCTGACCGCCATGCCAGAAGTAGCCGCGGAAGCGGTGCACGGCGCGGGCGTGGCTGGTGTAGGCGAGGTTGTGCGGCGCGATGATGCCCTGATAGGCGTAGTGCCAGCTGGTCACGTGCACGCGGGCCAAGGCCGGCACGTCGCTCGGGCGCGCCACCCGAACTCGGTAGTCGGTCAGCTCGACATGGCGGGCGGCCATGCGCAGAGCTTAACTCGGATCGTGGGCCGAGGGTCACGCAAAGCTGCGCCCACTGTCGCGGACGGCGTGCATTCGTTACCGTAGGGCGATGTCCGAGCTGCCCGACCACATCTGGGTGCGCGACGCCGCGGCGCTCGCCGAGCTCGGCGCTGCGTTGCGCGAGGCTTCTTGGGTAGGCCTCGATAGCGAGGCGAATTCGATGTTCGCGTATCGCGAGCGCGTGTGCTTGATCCAGCTCAACGTCGGCGGCGTGCTGTGGGTACTCGATGGGCTGGCGCTTGCGGGATCACTCGCCCCGCTCGCCGCTCCGCTCGCCGATCCGCAGCTGCGCATATGGGTGCATGGCGGCGGCAACGACGTCGCCGGTCTCAAGCGCGACTTTGGGCTGAGCTTCGCCAACGTGTTCGATACGCAGCAGGCCGCCAGCTTCCTCGGCTGGCAGCGCACGGGCTACGCGGCGGTGGTCGAGGCCATCTGCGGCGCACGGCTGGCGAAGGAGCACACGCAGTACGACTGGGGGCAGCGGCCGATCAGCGACGAGGCGCTTCGCTACGCGCTCGACGATGTCATTCACCTGCCGGAGATCGGGGCCGAGCTGCACTCGCTGATCCGCGCGGCCGATCTCGAGGAAGAGCTCGAGCTCGCCAACCGCAGCATCGAGCAGGTGACCGCGAGCGAGCACGGCTTCGATCTCGCGCGGATGTGGAAGCTCAAGGGTGCGACCGAGCTGCGCCCCGATCGGGCGCCGGTGCTCGCGGCTCTTTATGCGTGGCGCGACGAGAAGGGTCGGCTGCTCGACTATCCGCCCGGTCGCCTGATCGCCAACGAGCCGCTGGTGTACCTGGCCCAGCGCGCGCCGCAGGACGAGCAGGAGTTGAAGAAGATCCGCCTGCGCGGCGCGTTCGTGCGCGAGTACGGCGACGAGCTGCTCGAGGTGATCCGCAAGGCGCTCGCCGAGCCACCCGAGCCGCCGCCCAAGCCCAAGCGCAAGCGCTCGCCAGCGGCCGAGGGCGCGCGCGACAAGGCGCTGCGAAGCTGGCGACGCGAGGAGGCCGAGCGCCGCGAGCTGCCGGCTCACGTGATCCTGCCTCCGCGCGCGCTCGACTGGCTGGCCAAGCACGGCGCGGCGCAGCTCGACGAGTGCCCGGAGCTCGGCGGCAAGCGAATCGAGCGCTACGGCGCGACCTTGCTGCGGCTGTGCGCGGGCGCGTGAGCACGGCCGCGCTGCATCGCCTCGGTCATGCAGGTGATCAGGTGGTCGATCTTGAAGGGCTTTTGCACGAACGCGGTGCCGGAGGCCGGGTCGACGCGGCCCTCGTCGTAGCCGCTCATCAACACGGCCGGCAGCTCCGGATCGAGGGTACGCATGCGCGCGAGCGCGTCGGTGCCGTTGAGGCCGGGCATGGTCACGTCGAGCAGCACCACGTCGAAGTCGTCCGGGCTGGCCTCGTAGCGCTCGACCGCCTCGGAGCCATCGCACGCCTCGACCACGGTGAAGCCCGCGTTCTCGAGCAGCAGACGGGTGGTCCTGCGGACGCGATCCTCGTCCTCGGCGAGCAACACGGTGCCGCTCGGCTCTCGCATCGGCTCACAGCACGGCGCCAAGCATGGCTCGCGCTCGACCGGTAGCTCGCGCTCGCGGGCGAGCGGCAGCAGGATCTCGAAGGTCGTGCCCGCGCCCGGCTGGCTGCACACCTTGATGGCGCCCTCGTGGGCCGCGACGATGCCCAACACCACCGCCATGCCGAGCCCGCGTCCGGTCTGCTTGGTGGTGTAGAAGGGATCGAAGATCCGCTCCATCGTCTCGCGCGACATGCCGGCGCCGCTGTCCGAGACCTCCAGCACCGCGTAGCGTCCGGCGGGAGCGTCGGCAGGCAGGAAGGTCTCGTCGATGCTGTGCGGATCGACCTCGCGCACGGAACAAGACACGCGCACCCAGCCCGGGGCGTCGCCGATCGCCTCGGTCGCGTTGATGACCAAGTTCATCAGAATCTGCCCGAGCTGGGTGCGATCGCCTTCGATGAACACGTCGCGCTCACCCGCGAGCTGGATGTCGATGGTGCGCGGCGTGGTGCTGCGCAGCAGCGAGAGCGTGTCCTCGACGACCGCGCCCAGGTTCAGGCGCTGGCGCTCGATCCGGTCGTGCCCGGCGTAGGTGAGCAATTGTCGACAGAGGCCGGCGGCCTGGATCGAGGCGGCATCGATCTCGTCGAGCACCGCATGGCGCTGCGCGGGGGTGAAGCGACCGGCCTCGAGCTTGAGCAGCTCGGCGCTGCCTCGGATCGCCACCAATAGATTGTTGAAGTCGTGCGCGACACCGCCGGCCAGGATGCCGAGGCTCTGGAGCCGCTGCGCGTGCTGAACCCGAGTGGTCAGCCGTGCCCGCTCCTCCTCGCCTCGCTGGCGCCGAAGATCGGCGTCCTCGCGCTCGGCCACGGCGGCCGCGAGCACCATCGCGACGGTGCCCATCGACGAGACGTAGGCCCAGACCAAGAACAGGCTGCTGCCGGTTGCGACGCCGTCGGCGAAGGGCCCGAGCCCGCGGGCGGTGCCGACGACCGCGGTGACGCTGGCCAAGCAACTGCCCACGATCGCCCCGCGCGGGCCGAGGCGCAGGCCGACCCAGACCAACACGGGGTACACCAACAGCGACGGCAGCAAGGCCTCGGTCGGACCGGGCGGCGTGACCACGAACGCGAACAACAGCAGGAGGACGAGCAGCGCCAGCACGATCCACGTCTCGACGCGCTGCGCGATCACTCGCCACGGCGGGCGGCCGCCGATCCCGACCAGCAAGAGCGGCGCCACGACCGTCGCTCCGGCGGCGTCGCCCAGCCACCAGATCATCCACACCGTGCTGAAGCTGGCCGCGTCGACGGCCCCCGCGAGGTGGAGCGCGCCGACACCGATGGTCGCGCTCACCGTCGTGCTCAGCAGCGCGCCGTAGATCAGAAAGCCGATCACGTCGCGGAGTCGGGCGAGCGCGGGGTCGAAGCGAGCGACCTTCTCGAGCAGCAGCGCTCCGACCACAGCCTCGAGCGTGTTGCCGACCGCGATGACGAGCAGCGGAAGCGGCGAGGTGTCGATCATCGCGTTGGTGATCGCGGAGCCGATGAAGATGCCCGGCCACACGCGGCGGCCGAACAACACCAGCGCAGCGAGCGAGATCCCGGTCGGCGCCCAGATCAGCGTCGCGTTGGGCTGGAAGTGGGCGAGCTCCAGCCCCAGCCGGCCTGCGATCACGTAGAGCCCGGCGAGGCCGAGCACGATCAGCGCGTAGCGGAGTCCCGAGGGGCGACCGCTCGCGCGCCGCCGAACCCGACAAACTGACGACATTGCGGCGCAATCTAGCACCATGAGGTGCGCGCCCATTGGCGATCGATGGCTCGCGCAGTGGCAATTCCTGCCGGCCGTTCGTCGGCCGCGGGGCCGATCGTGGGCCGACTACGTGTACCGACTAGGAGGTGCTCAGCACCTTGGCGAAGTCGGCCGCGAGCTCGTCGTCGACCTCGCGCGCGGCGGCTCGCTCGAGCACACCCTGCACTCCCTGCAGCTGCGACGCCGCTGCGTCGCCGCTGTCGCGCAGCCAGCTGGCCAGCACCAACAGCGCCCCTCGGCGCACGCGGATGACCGGAGAGCGCAGCGCGGCGTCGATCAGATCGAGCCCGCGCCCGGGCTTGTCGACCAGGCTCTGCACGACGTCGAGCAGCGTGTCGTGGATGTCCCACTCGGGGCCGAGGCCGCTCTCTTCGGCCGGGCCGGTCGCAATCTCGTCGATCGGCAGCAGCTCGCGGGCGAGCTCGAGCGCCTGTACGAAGCGCGGCTCGTCCTCGGTCGAGACCAAGCGAAACCATGATGGCGAGCGGCGAGGATCGGCCTGGACGCGGCGCAGGTGGTGCGGCCACGCGTCGATGTCGAGCAGCTGCGCGGCCGCGTCGGCCTGATGAAAGCGCTCGAGCGACTCGGCCTCGAGGCCCTCGGCCACGCGCTCGGCCCAGCCCGGTCGCGCCGCGACGCGCTCGCACATCTCGAGCACGCGGCTGCGGATCTCGACCGTCCAGCCGAGCTCGCGCAGGGTCTCGTCGTCCTCGAGCTCCTCGCCGGCCGGGCCGATGAACTCGCGCAGCTGCTCGGCGACCAGGAGGTGCGTGAGCTCGAGCGGGCGATGGTCGGGACGGCGGACCAGGTGGCGCAGGTAGGCGTCGGCCGCTCGCGGAGCTTGCTCGTAGTCCTCGATGTCCTCGGCCGGGCCGCCGGTCAGCAGCGCCGAGAAGATTCCGGCGGCGCCGTCGAGCAGCGCGTCGTCGACGATGTCGGCCTCGAGCGCGCCGGCGAGATCACCGGCGACCGCACAGCTGTAGGCGAGGTACTCGTCCATCACCTCGTTGCGGAAGCCCTCGCGCAGCAGCCAGCCGCGGATCTCCGGCTCGGTGGTGTCGACCAGCCGCTCGACCGCGTGGATCCGACCCCAGCCGCGCACGCGCTTGGCCAGCTCCCACAGCGCCGCGTCGGCGTGCTCGAGCGTGCTCGCCAGCGCGACCGCGGCGAACAACGTGAACTCCTCATGCCGACCCAGGGTCAGCAAGGTCTCGCGCTCGTCACAGCCGACCAGCACGCCGAGCATGCTGATGCCGAGCTTCACGACCTCGCGATCGGGCGCGGTCTGAACCAGGAACAGCGCGAGCTCGTGGAAGCGATCGGGATCGAGATCACCGGTGCCGACCAGATCGGCGAGCACGTCGTCGAGCACTCCGAGCACCGGCGAGCGCGTCAGCAAGCGGGTGAGGTGCTCGAGGTTGGCGGGCGTGGTCGCAGCCAACAGATCGCGGACACCCTTGACGATCTGCTTGGCCCGCAGTCGCTCGTCCTCGACCTTGCCGTGGCGCCCCATGACCCCGTCGAGAGCGCCGGCCGCCCAACGCATGCCGCCGTTGTCCGAGCCGCCGTCGGGCAGCTCGATCGGACTCGCTTGCTCACCGAGCTTGGCTCGCGCATCGAACTGGTCGCGCACGAACTCGTAGATGGCTGGCCGACCACCCCACACGCGCTGCGCGTCGAGGTTGTCGATGGACCAGATCTGGACTTCGGTCGAATGCATGTGTCGGCGATGTCATTGCGCGACGAAGGCTTCGTCCACGCAGCTCGACAGGCTGGTTAGCCTGCTGCTTTTCGGGCGGCGCGGCAAGGCGGCGAGCCGGTCCGCGCTCAAAAAACTCGGCCGCGACGGCTTGGGGAGCCAAAACACGTGAGCCAGCCCGCGCCGCGCTCGGCGACGTACCCATCGTTCGTACAGGGGCTTCGTACAGATAGATAGACAGAAGCGCAGTCTCGACAGCGCGCGCAGCGACGGTGCGTGGACGATCAGCCGGGGGGTTGCGGCGGCTCGGGTCGCGGAGGCTCGAGCTCGAGCGGCTCGCTGCTGCGCGGCGGCGGTGCCTTGGTCCGGCGGATCTCGATCATCGAGGCCATCACGATCGCGAGCACGCACAGGGCGAGGCCGGGGATCACATAATAGAGGTGGGTCTCGCTCGTCGGCGACAGCGGGTGGACCTCGCCCTGGAACTCGCGCGAGACCGGTGCGAGCCAGGGCTTGGTCGCGAACGCGAGGCCGATCATTCCTGCGAACCCGGCCGCGAGGGCGGGGCCGCGAGCGGCCTTCCATCCGAGCGTGAGCGCGGCGAACAAGAGCGCGAGCACGACCGCAGCTTGCGGCGCGTCGTCGTCGGTGCGCGCGAGCTGACGGAAGCTTGCGAACGCACACGCGCCGGTGAGCGCCGCGAGGGCGAGCGTCGCGACCGAGCGGCTCGTCGCTGCGATCAGGGCGTCGAAGCGGGTCGCGAGCAGGTCGCCGATCGTGATCTTGCTCGGCGTCACGCTCAGCCCTCGCGCGGACGCGTCGACCTTGCTCGCCCAGGCTCGGCACGCGTCGGCGCTCAGATCGACGTAGAGGTTCTGCTCGCCAAAGCCCGCGCAGCGGGCTGCGTGCCAGGTCGACGTCGTGCGGTTGCTTCCGGTCCCGCTCGTGCTCGTCCAGGTCGCGTATGTCCAGGCTCCGAGCGCGTCGAGCTTGCAGGTGATCGGCTCCGCGTCGTCGCGCCGCAGTCGGGCCACGCCTGCGTCGCGATCGATCTCCAAGCACACGGTTGGATTCCGCAGCTCGACTGGGAGGCGCTGATGGTCGGGCTCCCCGGCGTGCTGATCGGCCTCTTGCTGTGGGCATGGTCGGGCTATCGGCTGCGGAATCCAACCGTGTGCTTGGAG
>DATLLB010001117.1:0-2938 GCA_035538075.1 Enhygromyxa sp. | reverse complement strand
GCCTGCGCCTGCGTGGGCATCACTCGACAGACGCGATCGTCGAGCTGTTCGGCGACACGCTCGAGTCGCTCGAGCTGGGCGACTGCATCGCACCGTTGACGCCGCTGCAGTCGCTCAACCTGCCGCGGCTCGATCCGCCGGATCTGGACGACCTCTTGGGGCTGCGCTTGCGCGAGCTGGGCCGGCATCACGCCGCACGAGAGCTCGCGCAAGCGCAGCGCGGTGAGGTCGTCCAAGTCTGGCGGATCGAGCCGCGGCAAGTGGACCGTTTGCAGCTGCGTCAGCTCGTGCAGCTCGCTGATCAGCTCGGTCGCGTTGGCGCCCGTCAAGGTCAGCGAGCGCAGCGACGTGATCCTGGCCAGCGGCGTCAACGGTGCGATGCAGTCGCCCAGCTCGAGCGACTCGAGCGTGGCGCCGAACAGCTCGACGATCGCGTCCGTGGAGTGATGCCCACGCAGGCGCAGGCTGTGCAGAGGCAAGGGCGCGAGCGATCGCAGCTCGGCCTCGCTCAGCGCCCCGCCGAAGCTGCACGAGCGCAGCGCGGCGAGCTTGGTCAGCACCCGCGCCGCGCTCACCCGATCGCCGAACGAGACCCACGCGAGGCTCGGCGCGCGCCCATCCAGCTCGATGAAGCCGCGCAGGCAGTCGAGGTCGGTCGGCTCATCGGCGTCGTAGATCCAGTGGCCCAGCCCCTCGAGCCGCAGCCCACGACGGCACGCCTCCTCGAGCCGCGGCACGCAAGCCTCGAGCCGCAGCCGACCGATCGACAGATAGCGGGCGCTCAGCAGCATCTCGATCGGAATTGAGGGATCGACGAGCTGCTTGCCGTACACCGAGACCACGAACCCCGCACGCATGCCCACGCTCGAGCGAGCCAACGCAGCCGGCCAGACCCGCTCGTGATGCGCGTCGCGGACTCGCTGCGCCTCGCGGTTGAGCCGTCTCGCCTCTTCGCTGGACGTCGCCCGCTCGCTCGCCACCTCCAGCGCGAGCAGCTCGCCACGCGGATCGCCGGCCGCCTGCAGGCGGTCCGCGAACACCTCTAGCTCGCTCCAGTCCTGCTCGTCGGACACGCTGCGATCGTGCCAGCGGAGCGCGTCGAATCAAGCGGTCATTGCGGCTTCTCTGCGATCGGGGTGGCGTTCGCGGACCAGCACGCTCACGCATCCGCCTGGTCGACCCCCTCGCGCGCTGCCCTGCCTGCACCGCGCGAGCGACCGGATGGCCAGCCGAGTTGCCAAGGCTGCACCGCGCCGCCGACTCGATGGACACGAAAGTTGCTAGTCGTGCAGCGAGCGAGCGGGTCGACCCGGACGAGGCGAGCACGGTGTGCAGCGAGCGAGCGGGTCGACCCGGACGAGGCGAGCACGATGTGCAGCGAGCGAGCGGGTCGACCCGGACGAGGCGAGCACGATGTGCAGCGAGCGAGCGGGTCGACCCAGACGAGGCGAGCACGATGTGCAGCGAGCGAGCGGGTCGACCCGGACGAGGCGAGCACGATGTGCAGCGAGCGGGTCGGTCGAGTCGCGAAACAGGTGCCCGGTGTGCATCTTCGGACCGAGTTGATCGCAACGACGCTAGCCAGCACCGCATGATCGGGGTAGGTCGACCCGGATCGACGGTGCACACGGTGCACGGTCGAGGGTGGTCGACCCCCTCGCTTGCTACACGAAGGGCACGGTCGATCGGGGTCGACCCACCCGCGGCGAGCCCGAGGTGCAGCAGGGCTGTGGGGCACGCGAGCGCACGCACCCACCAGGCGCACATCCGGAGTTGGAGCAACGCTCGCTCACCGCGGCCGCGGCCAGCGCTCGGGATCGCGATAGCCGGGATCGACGGGGTGCAGCTGGATCCGCGGGAGCACGGTCGCGAGCTCGGCGAGCCGCTCGACCGAAAATCGACGCAGCACGACGGTGCGCAAGCGCGGCAGCTTGGCCTCGAGCTCTCCGAGGCGGTTGACGAAGTCCGACCCCGGCTCGTCCTCGAGGATCAATGTTCGGACATTCGCGCAGAGCTCGGCTGGCGGCAGAAACAAGGTGTAGGAGTGGCACTCCAGCACCTCGATCGATCCTCCCCGAATCGAAAACCGAGGAAAGCGGCTCATTCGAGTCTCGATTCGCGGCAGGCTCAGCTTGGTCAGCCTGTCGGGCAGCCGCAGCGTGATGTGCTCGGGCACGGTGCGGTCGTCCGCCGGATCGTACGTCCACTCCAGCGCCAACAATCGCAAGTTTGACATCGACGCCAGCATCTCGGGCTCGAAGTGCCGCTGTCGGTGGCTCCGGCACCGCAGCTCGAGGCTCGACAACGCGGGCAGCGGTGGCAGCGAATCGAGGGTCTGCGCCGATGTTGTCAGCCGCAGATGTTGAGGACACCGCTGCGCGACGGAGCCGAGCTCGGCGGCGCTGTTGCAAGAGATGCCGAGCCACCGCAACCCGGGCCGAGCAAGCGCCCACGCCAGATCCCAGCCGTGTCCAAGATCGAGCCTGATGAGCCGCGGTAGCTCGAGTGCGTCGAGGGTCATCGGGCACTGGGTGGCCTCCAGCTCGAGCGACTGCAGCGTGGCGCCGAAGCGGTTGGCCCAATGCGGGTCGAAGTTGCTCGCGCTCAGGCCCAGGTGGCGCAGCGGGAGCACCGGAAAGCGATCCAGCTGGTCGGGGGTCGGGCTCGCGAGCAGCTCGAGCCAGGAGAGCCGCTTACATCGGGCGAGCAGCTCGAAGTCCGCCGTCCAGACGGAGTGCGAGTTCTCGCTCTCGGCCACGCGAAGTCGTTCGAGCCGCATGCCCGAGGTCTCGGCGCCGGCGAGGCTGGCGATGCAGGTCTCGACGGATCGACTCGAGCCGATGTCGACGCGCCGAAGTTGCGTCATCAGCTCGAGCGGTGGCGCGAAGCGATCGATCCACCCCGCCGAGCTGCGCACGGGCATGCCACCGCGTAGGAG
>DATLLB010001116.1:0-10642 GCA_035538075.1 Enhygromyxa sp. | reverse complement strand
GCGCGCGGGCGGGAAGGCGATCATCCGCTTGGTGATCGACGTCTTTCCGATCCGGCGAGGCGCAAGCAACGCGATGCTCTGCGTCTCCAGCTTGTTCCAGTACCGCGCGATCAGCTCATCACGCCCAAGCACATGCTCCGGGGCCAGCGCTCCGCCTGGATTCGTGGGAATTTCAGAGCGAGGGGAGCGGCGAGTACTTGTCATCGATCACATATGTCATGTTCGCCTTATAAAGGCAAACGGTTGCGACCGACCGATCAAGCATCGAGGAGAGTCCATCTCCGCGCGCCGGATCGCACCGCAATGATGATCGGTCACCGCGCCAACCAACGCCGCGAGAGCGGCGGGCAGGGGGTGAGGGGCCCCGACGTGGCTTTGCCACGGCGGGGAGAGGGACCGGCCACGGTCCCTCTATCAAGCCTAGAGATTGAGTGGTGCCAACCACTCAATCGTGCGGACAGCTAGCCATGACCGGGAGCCGCCGCTGAGCGGGCTGGGAGTCGCGCTCGGCCAGGTACTCCTCCCACTTGCGGATGGTCAGCTTCTGAAACTCGAGCACGGCGGGGTTGAGCTCGGCGATCGGTGCGTCGTAGTGGCGCTCGTAGCCGCGCTGCTCGGCCTCGACGGCGAAGCCGTCCTCCTCGAGCAGCGGTCGCATCAGCATGCGGTTGGCGATCTCCAGCACCGGGGTCATCAACCACTTCGGGATCGAGATCGGCAGCATCGGGATCTTCAGCTGCTTGTAATAGAACAGGAAGAACGCCCGAGTGGTGCGCTCGTCGATCGGCAGCACGAAGCACCAGTGCTTGATCCAGTCGTCGGTGTTCGACCACTGGTGCGGGTACGAGTAGCCGAGCCGCATGTGGCTGGTGTTGGCCGACTCGCGCGGGATGAAGCGGTTGTAGATCTTCCCGGCCCCGACCTCGGTGTCGTACTCGACGTAGACCGCGTCGCCGTCGACCTCGACCTTGGTCAGCTTGGGGTTCTTGAACGGCTCGTACTTGCGGTGCAGGAACTCGTGGGTGAAGTCGAGCACGTTGTCGATGATCATCGAGTGGTGGGCCTGCCACACGAAGTCGACGGGCACGCAGGCCCACGCGTTCGGGCCCTCGAGCTCGGGGATCTCGGGCATCGCCACGCTGTCGGCCCGCTCGCGCTCGCCGGGGAACAGCCAGATCAGGCCGTAGCGCTCGCGGACCTCGAAGTCGGGCAGGCGAATCGCCGGCATCTTCTTGTCGAACAGCTCGTGCGGGATGTCGACCAGGCGGCCGTCACCGTCGAAGGTCCAGCCGTGATACGGGCACACGACCTGGCAGCCACGCACCTCGCCGGTGGTGAGCTTGAGCTGCCGATGCGCGCAGCGGTTCTCGATGCAGCGCAGCTGGCCGTCGTTGCCGCGATAGAGCGCGAAGTCCTTGCCCCAAAACGTGACCTCGACGAGCTGGCCTGGCTTCACGCGATCGACGTACTCGACCGGGTACCAGAAGTTGGGGTTCATGCCGGCCGCGCGCACCTTCTGGCGGCGGTTCTTGGCCTCTTGGAAGCTCGGGATCCCAATGTTCGTGGACATGACAGGCTCCGCTATTCGTCCCGCTATTCGGCGGCTTCGGGCGCGCTCACTCGCACACTCGGGTTGCGGGTGATCATGCCTTCGCGGCAGAAGAAATCGTAGGCCTCGGCGATGGCCTCGCGCATCGTCGTGGGCTCGTAGCCGAGCTCGCGGCGCGATTTGGAGATGTCGACGCGACGGCGGGCCTTGAGCACGGCGATCGAGCCGGGCGTGAGCCGCTGCGAGGCCTTGGGGAAGAAGCGCGCGAGCGTGCCCGAGTAGATCTGCGCGACGGTGCCGACCAGGTCGATCGGGATCTCGACGAGCTTGCGCTTCATCCCCGCGACGTCCATGACGGTCTCGAACAGCTGGCTGATCAGCATGAACTCGGTTGCGAACAGGTACTTCTGGCCCTTGCGACCGCGCTCCATCGCCAGCATGTGGCCGCGGGCGATGTCGGCCGCGCGCATCCACGTGAAGCCGCCCTCGACGTAGGCCTTGAGCTTGCCGTTGGCGAGATCGCAGATGGTCCCGCCCATGCGCGAAGGCAGGTAGTCCCACGGCCCGATGATCCCGCACGAGGTCGCGATCACGCCGTCGAGCCCCTCGGCGCAGGCCTTGAGCAGCTCGTGCTCGGCCAGCGCCTTGGTGTGCGAGTAGGGCATCGCATAGCCGAACGGATAGAAGGGTAGGGTCTCGTCGCTGGGCTTGCTGGGATCGTCGAGGTCGAAGCCGGTCGACGAGAACGAGCCGGTCAAGACCACGCGCGAGACCCCGGCGTCCATCGACGCGCGCAGCAGGTCGCGGGTGCCGATCGTGTTGATCTCGTAGAGCAGCCGCTGCTCGGCCACGGTCGCGGTCGCGGTCGAGATCTTCGCCGCGACATGGAACACCCGCGCGACGCCAGCCACGGCGCGGCGCAGCGACTCGGGATCACGCAGGTCACCCTCGGCCTTCTCGACGTCGAGCCCGTCGAGCGAGCGGTTGTCGGCGCGCGCCTGGTAGAGCACGCGGACCTCTTGGCCATCGGCGAGCAGCGCACGGACGAGGTTGCTGCCGAGGTGTCCGCTCGCGCCGGTGACCAGCACCTTGCCACTCGCGACGCCGGCCGGCGGGTTGATGGGGTGATCGTGGTCGCTCATGAGTCCTCAGCGCAGGCGACGCTTGGCTATCACACGGTACGCCGCGCCCGAGTGCGGCGCAGCACAGGCCCTAAAAACCGTTGAGCGTGTCCACGACCGCGAACAGATCGCCGCGATCGTAGAAATCCACCACCAGAAAATTCGGCGGGTGGTTCCACAGCGTCCAGCACTGCTGGGCGCGCGTGAGCAAGAACTCGTACTGATTGACGACCTCGGCGTCCTCGAGCGAGGGCAGGCCGATGTCGCTGTTGACCCAATGGTTGACCAGGAACAGATCGTTGTCGGTCGAGCCGCGGTTGAGCTCGCAGGAGAGCTCGGCCGGATCCTGGGGACCGTAGGGCGTGTCCCAGCCGAGCTCCCAGATGTTGTGATGCCACGGCGGCGGCGGTGAGCCTTGCTCGGCGGTGACGACCAGGCGGGTGTCGGCCTCGATCATCTCGCCGAGCGTCGGCCACGGTGTGCCGGAGGTGTGGGTGTAGAGGAGATCGATCGCACCGGTCGCTTGGTAGTCGAGCGCGAGGTCCTCGGGTGCCACGTGATCTTCGTAGATCAGGGTGAGCACCTCGCTCGGGTTGGCGCTCAGGAATTCGACGATCGCGCCGAGCACCTCGAGGTGCGGGGTCGAGCCGAGCGCGCACGGCCCGTGGCAGAGCACGATCGTGTCGGGGTTGGTCTCGTCGTAGTAGGTGTCGATCAGCATCACGCGCACGCCGTCTTCGAGCTGCTGCGGGATGCCGTGGGGTTGGTTGGCGTTGAACTGCGAGAAGCCCTCGCTGCTGGCCGCGTGCGCATTGTGTGTGCCCGGGAACACCACCTGATCGTAGGGGCGCTCGCACAGCTCGAGGTGACCGTTGCAGCCGGGCGTCGAATCGCCGTCGCCGTCGCCATCACCGTCGCCATCGCCATCGCCATCGCCGTCGCCATCGCCATCACCGTCACCATCACCATCGCCGTCGCCGGACGTGGTGGTCTCGGTGCTCGACTCGGCGTCGGCGGCTGGTTCGTCGACGCAGGCGATGAGCAGGCACGGCAGGAGCAGCCGATAGCGCATCAAAAAACAATACCATCGTGGGCCAACCGGCTTCGATCGCGCCGCCGAAAAGCATTGCGGGGGACTCCTGGGTCCACTAGCGTCGTACCCGGTGAGCCCGATCTCGTGTCAGCGCTCCGGTGCCTCGACGACGGGGTGGATCTGCGCGCTCGCAGTGGTGTTGTGCCTGTGGCCACGCCCGGCGCTGGCGGCCGGACTCAGCGACGAGGCCTTCGCGCGCATCATCGTGCTCCTGGCCGCGGTCAGCGTGGGCTACGTGATCACCCACCTCGCGGTCGAGAAGCTGGCGCGGCGCTACAGCTTCGCAGGCGGCGTCGAGTATGTGTTGCTCGGCGTGGTGCTCGGCCCGGTGCTCGGGATCCTCGACATCGAGCTCGCGCGCGACATCCGGCCGGTGCTGCTGCTCGGCGCCGGCGCGCTGGGCATGCTGGCCGGGCTCGAGCTCGGCGAGCACAAGCGTGGAGACGTGCGCGTGCGTGGAGCGTGGGCCGCCGCGCTGTCGATCACCTCGTTCACGGCGCTGACGGTGATCGGGCTGCCGATGCTCGGCGCGTGGGCGTTCGGCTACGACATCGAGGCCGATCACGCGTGGACGGCCGCGCTGTTGTTCGCGGGCGTGGTCGCGCTCGGCAGCGACGGCGGGCCGATCGGCATGCTCGCAGGCTTGCTCGGCGCTCGCGGCTCGGCGCCGGCGCTCGGCGTGGCCACGGCCAATCGCGTGCGCGCGCTGGCGGTGCTCGCGTTCGGCATCTTGTTCTCGCTGGTCAAGGACACGGCGATCCTCGACCTGCGCCCGCTGCTGGGCGCGGCGCAGACCTTCGGAGTGCAGGTCGGCGCCGGCGTGGTGCTCGGCCTGCTGTTCGGCGTCGTGGTCCACCGCAAGCTCGACGAGCGCACGCTGCTGACCGTGGTCGTCGGCATGGTGTTCCTCGCCGGCGGCTTCGCGTATGGGATGCACGCCTCGGCGATCTTCGTGAACTTCGTGGCCGGGCTGACCTTCGCGCTGACCAGCCCGCACGCCGGGGAGGCGACCCGGACGATGCGCTCGATCAAGCAGCCGTTCGTGATCGCGCTGTACTTCTTCGCCGGGCTCGAGTGGGTCGGCGGCGAGCTGTGGGTCTACGCGATGATCGTGCCGTTCCTGCTGCTGCGCTGGATCGGCCGCAAGGTCGGCGGCGCGATCGGGGGCCGCTTGGCCGGCGACCACGGCCCCCGGCGGGCTGACGCTGGCGTTCGTGCTCAGCATCGCGCTGATGTACCGCAAGACGCCCGGCATCATCGACGCCTACGGGCCGCTGATCACGGCCCTGGTGCTGCTCGATCTCCACTCGCTCCGCGCGGTGCGACGCTGGCTGGTCGACGCCGCGGGCATCTCGTCCGAGCCGGTCGTCGCCCGCCGCTAGGCAATCGTCATGCGTCAGATCCTCGTGCTGTTCGTGCTCGTCCTGCTCATGCAGGTCGTGATCCGTTACGGCGGCGAGGTCGGTGCGTCGGCCGGGGCCTCGGCCGACTCGCTGACGCTGCTGACGACGGGGTTCATCCTGGTCGGCGCGTACACGATGGGCGAGCTGTTCCGGCGCATGCGGTTGCCGGCGCTGCTCGGCTACCTCGCGGCCGGCGTGCTGTTCGGGCCCAAGCTGATCGAGATGACGCTCGGCGATCCGGGGCTCGCCCCGCTCGGCGCGGGCGCGATCAAGGAGCTCGGGCTGGTCAACGTGCTCGCGGTCGGCGTGATCGGGGTGATGGGCGGCGGCGAGATCAAGCTGCCCGAGCTGCGCGAGAACCTCGGCAAGCTGGTGGCCGTCAGCGCGTCGGTGTTCTTGCTGGTGCTGCCGACGGTCGTCGGCGTGGTGCTGGGCCTGACCTTCATCGCGCCGAACCTGGTCCCGTTCCTGGCCGAGCTGCCGCTGTCGGGCCGCATCGCGGGCGCGCTGTTGTTCGGCGTGCTGGCGGTCGGCATGAGCCCGTCGGCCACGCTCGCGCTGCTGCAGGAGGTGCGCGCGCACGGCAAGTTCACCTCGCTGGTGCTCAGCATGGTGGTGTTCGCCGACCTGATCTTGGTCGCGACCTTCCTGCTGAGCCTGGTGCTGGCCAAGCTCTTGATCTCGCCCGAGGGCCTGTCGTGGGCGAGCCTCGCCGAGGCGCTGCCGCACATCGCCGCCGAGTTCGGCTGGGCGCTGGTGCTGGGGCTGGTGGTCGGGCTTGCGTTCATCCTCTACCTGCGCTTCGTCCGACGCGAGGTGCTGCTGTTCTCGCTCGCGGTCGTGTTCATCACCGCGTTCGTGGCCGCGCGGCTGCACGCCGAGACGCTGCTCGCGTTCCTGGTCGGCGGGTTCGTGGTCCAGAACTTCTCGCGCCATGGCCACACGCTGATCGAGGCGTTCGAGCGCATCGCGCTGCCGGTGTTCGTCATCTACTTCACCGCGCAGGCGGCCGCGCTCGATCTGCAGGCGGTCACGGTCTACCTGCCGCTGACGCTGATCCTGGTCGCGGTTCGCTGCAGCCTGTTCGTGCTCGGCATCGGCTTCGGCGCGCGCAAGGCCGGGGTCGACGACGTCACGCGTCGGCACCTGCAGGTCTCGTTCTTCTCGCAGGGCGGCGTCGATCTTGTGCTCGCGGCGATCATCGCGGAGTCGATCCCGGGCTGGGGCGCCGACATCCAGACCGTGACGATGGCGACGATCCTCTTCTACATCGTCGGCGGTCCGCCGTTCCTGGCTCGCGTGCTCGACGAGGTCGGCGAGTCGGCGGCGGCGCGCGAGCGCGGGGCCGAGCAGCTGGCCTCGACGCGCGAGCGGATGCGCAAGCTCGACGTTGACGAGCAGCCGATCGAGCTGGCCGAGCCGGAGGCCGACGATCCTCAGCTCGCGCGTCGGCTGGTCGAGCTGCACGCGCTGCTCTTGGGGATGCGGCAGACGGTCATCGACGAGCAGGTGCTCGCGCGGGCGCGTCGACGTCGGACGGTGCTCGACGATCTCGCGGCCACGATCCGCAACGCGCTCGAGGTCATCGGCGCCGAGCCGAGCCCGCGCGACGCCGAGCGGGCGCGGGCGCTGCTCGACGCGGCGGTGGCCGAGGCCGGCTCGGCGATCGTGCACACCGAGCTGGCGCCGTTCGACGGCCGCACGCTCGCGCGCCTGTTCGCGACATTGGACCGCGCGCAGGAGTACGGGCAGAGCTTCCGCGTGGTCCGATCGGAGGCGCTGTTCGAGCCGCGCGGCGGTCGAGTGGCGCGCAGCATTCGGGTGCTGCGTCGCGCTCGGCGAGGGATCGCCGGGCCGGGCCATCGCACCGTGCCGGTCGGTCGACTGTGGCGCTATCACGTCTCGCTCGCGGTCCCGGTCGCGCTGTGGCGAACCACGCGACCGACCGAGGCCGCGCTCTGGCACGCGCTGCTCGAGCACTATCGGCTCACGCGGGCGCAGCTCGACGCGCTGGTCGACGGCAGCTGGGCCCAGGGCCCGGACGTCGCCGAGTCCGATCACGGGCACGGTCACCACGACGAGCCGCCTACGCCCGAGCCGCCCACGCTCGCGCAGTGGCTGGCCAGCGCCCGCAGCGAGGCGAGCGAGCGCGAGCTCTCGATCAACGAGCGCGTGGCCGCGAGTCAGCGCGAGCTCGAGCGCGGCTTGCTGTGCGGGATCGCGGGCGCGTGGCAGGACTTCCTCGACTCCGTGGAGTTGGCCGGCACGCTCGAGCGTCCGGCCTGGCGCACGCGCCCGTCGACTCGCTACGACGCCGCGCAGGCGGCCATCGCCGATCTGCTCGAGCGCAGCGGTCGCGATCGCGAGGCCGCGGGCGGTCGGCTCGACGCGCTGCTGGTGCTGGCCCACGCCGAGCACGTCGCGACCTCCATCCGCACGGCCGCGCTCGAGTTCGAGAGCAGCGTCTCGGCGGCGCTCGGCGATCTCGACGAGGACTTCGCCAGCCTGCTCGCGCGCGGCATCGCGGGCGCCGAGGGCGGCTCGGGCCCCGATCCGCGCGAGCTCAGCTCGGTGCTGACGCGCATGGGCGAGCACGTCGAGCGCTTGCGTCGACGGCTGGCCTCGCTCGCCCAGGTCGAGCCGGTCGCGCTGCGTCGCGCGCTGGCTCGCACGCCCGAACAGCTGGCGCCGAGCAGCACGCTCGAGCCGATCGACGACGACGGCCGAGGCGAGCCGGATCCGCGGCGGACCAGCATTCGACTGCGCGCGTGGCTGGCCCAGACCTTGGTGCAGGACTTCGGAGCCGCGCGCACGTCGGCCGACGAGGAGCTGGGTACCGGCCTCGACGCGCTGCGGCAGGCGTTGGCCCACGTCGCTCGCGTGGTCGACTACCACGTCGGCGATCCGCACGCGGACGCGAGCGTCGACGCCAACGACAGCAGCTTGGCCGAGCGCCTGACCAGCCTGCTCGAGCGTGCCCACACGCAGGTCGAGGAGCTCTCTCGGCTGGCCCGCGAGCACATCGACGAGACCGTGGCCGCGGCCGAGCAAGCCGGGCTCGAGCCGCTGCGACAGGCTCGCTGGGACGAGCTGCGCCGTCGCCTGCGGCGGCTCGACGAAGGTCCGCGTCCGGCGGTGCTCGACTGGGTGCGCGAGCGCGGCAACGCGTGGCTCGAGCGAGCCGACGCGGTCGGGCGCTCGGTCGGCGACGAGCTCTCGGCGTTGTTCGCCGGCGGTCACACGGCCGGCGCCGTCGCGGCTTGGCGGCGAGCGTTGTTCGGTCCGCGCTCGAGCATGCCCGAGCCCTACCAGCGGCTGTTCACCTCGGTGCCGGCCGAGACGGTGGGCTTGTTGATCGTGCGGCCCGAGCTGACGGTGCTGAGCGAGGCCGCCGATCGCTGGCTGCGAGGGCTCGGCGGCACGATCCTCATGTACGGCGATCGTGGGGTCGGGAAGCGCACGCTGGTCCGACAGCTGATCGCCGAGCTCGGCGATCGCATCGATCGCCACTGGCTGCGACTGTCGCCCACGCTCGAGCGCGAGGTCGACGTGGTCCGCGAGCTCGCACCTTGGTTTGGCGTGAGCGGGGTCGAGTCCGCGAGCACCTTTGCCGAGCTGCAGCAGCAGGTTCAGTCGCTCGCGCCGACGGCCTTGCGACGTGCGGCGCGGCGCATCGAGGACGTCGACGGCATCCCCGGTCGGCAAAACGGCGACGCCGACACGCGCCCGCAGCCGCTGATCGTGGTCGAGAACGCCGAGCGGCTGTTTCGGCGCACGCCCGACGGGCTCGTGCGCGTGCGTCGGTTCCTCGAGCTGATCGCGGCGACCAGCGATCACGTGCTGTGGATCGTGTTGATGGCCGAGCCTGCGGTCGCGGTGCTCGATCCGGCGCTGGAGCTGCGCGCACGGTTCCCCACGGTCCTGCAGGTGCCGGGCATGAACGCCGAGCAGCTGGCCGCGGTGCTCGACGGCCGTCATCGCCTGTCCGGCTACGCGCTGCGCCTCGATCCGGGCGTGCCGACGCTCAACGATCTGCTGCGCGAGCCGTGGAGCACGAGGCTGTGGCGCAGCCGCGAGGACTCGACCTACGAGCGGCTGGTTCGGCTCAGCAACGGCAACGTGCGCCAGGCCTTGCGGCTGTGGCTCGCGGCCGCCCGCGCCGCGACCGACGATCAAGGCGTGGTCGTGGTCGGCCCGCTGCCGGGCCACGCCACGCCGCTGCTCGAGGAGCTGCCGCTGGCGAGCCGCGTGCTGCTGGCGGCCTTGCTGCTGCACGGTCCGCTGCGGCGCGCCGACCTCGTCGATCTTCACGGTGCGCACGCGCTCGATCTCGACGACGAGCTCGCTCGGCTCGCCCACCTCGGGCTCGTGATGTTCGAGAACACCAGCCGTCCCGATGGTCGAGTCATCACCGTCGACACGCGGCTGATCCAACCCCTGACTGCGGAGCTGCGAGCATGCAACTTGCTTTGAGTAGCGAGGCGATCATCACCGACTTCGCGCCGAGCTGGGCGCTGGCGGCTTCGGTCGTTGCGATCGCGCTGGCGACCAGCGTGCTGACCGTGCGCCTCGGCGCGGCGCCGGCTCTGCATCGCTGGCAACGTTGGCTGCACCCGACGGCGGTGCTCGGCTGGGCGGTCGCGAGTTGGTTGGTCGGTCTGCGCCTGCTGGCCGCCGACTCGCTGGCCGAGACCGTCGCGCGCGGGCTGCTGTTGCTGGTCGGCGTGGCCGTGGCCCTGCCGGTTTTGCGCGACGTGCTGGGCGGGCTCGCGCTGGTGCTCGAGGGCCGCCATCGGCTCGGCGACGACGTGCGCGTCGACGGCCACGAAGGTCGCATCGTCGCGCTCGGCCTGCGCAGCGCGGTGCTGCGCGACCGCGACGGGACCGAGACCACGCTGCCTTACCGACGCCTGGTCGGCGGCGAGATCGTGCGCCTGAGCCTCGCGCGACGCGACGCGCCGTGCGAGTTCGAGGTCGCGATCCCGGACGAGCTCGAGCTCGAGGCCGTCAGCACGCGCTTGCTCGAGGCCGCGATGCTCTCGCCCTACGCCGCGCCCAATCGCCGGCCGGAGGTGTTCGCGGTCGCCGATCAGCACGGCGGGGTGCGGGTGCGGGTGCGCGCGTTCGTGTTCGATCGCGCGTACGAGGAGCGCTATCGCGGCGACGTGCTGGCGCGCGCCGACCTGCTGGCCAGCAAGCGAGAAGAACGAGTCACGCTCACCCTTGCGGGTCGGGGTTGATCTCCGCCAGTCGCATGCCGCCCGGATAGGCGTACGAGGTCACCGCGGTGTAGCCGACCTGCGTGACCCCGAAGGGCTCGTCGCTCTCGGCCACGTGCGCGCCGGGCTGGATCGCATGATCGGCGACCTCGAAGTTGCCGACCGTGTAGAAGCTGCTGACCGGCACGCCGTCGACGAGCACCTCGGCGCCGCCGAGCGGGCGAGTGATCTGCACGTAGTTGAGGTCGTAGCCGGTG